>JAQTZZ010000008.1 GCA_028687545.1 Candidatus Wallbacteria bacterium | reverse complement strand
TGACTGGATTCAATGGGGGGAAAGTCGGATTTCAGGGAAGAAATTTATAGGGATTCACCTGTCTGCCCTGCTGCAGGATTTCAAAATGCACATGCGGACCCGTGGAATTTCCGGTGGAGCCGATGGTGCCGATCCGCTGACCCTGCTTGAGATACTGGCCCCTCTTTACAAGGATGTTCTCAAGATGCCCGTAGAGAGTGGAAAAACCCTTGCGGTGCACGATTTTCACGGTTCTGCCATAACCCCTGAGCCAGCCGGAATATTCCACCCTGCCTGATTCGGCTGCTTTAAGCTGAGTGCCTTTTGGAGAAGCGATGTCAAGAGCGGAATGAAATTCACGGTTAGAGTTGATCGGATTGATCCGCATGCCGAAGCTGGATGTGATCCTGCCTCTGGTAGGCCAGATGAAATCGAGGCTGTTGCGGGAGAGGGCCTTTTTGCCTGGAATCAGGATAGTCTGTCCGATCTTCAGGTTGTAATCGACCAGCCTGTTGTAGCTGATCAGCTTGCCCACTGAAATGTTGAATCTATTGGCGAGCAGCCATAGATTGTCGCCTGATCTGATAGGATACGAAAGTGTTTCCTCGTGCGGCCCGATTTTTGAAAGAGAGCCCGGAAGGCTGGTTTCAAGATTGTTCTGGGTGCTTTTCCTGATGATCTTGATCACTGTTCCCTTGGGTGGAGCGGCGTTTTCACCTGTGCTCTGGCGGCTGCCTACAGTCGAGAGCAGAAAGGTTTCACCCTCAGGCTCTTTTTTTGGCTGGCTGGGAGGATTTTTTTGACTGCTCCGGACAGCAGGAGTCTTGGTTTTTTTATCCGCGAGCGCGATTTTATCAGAGGAAAGATTCAGGTTGAAAGTTTTGTAAAAATTCTCGGCCGGGGTCTGGTTGAGATTGATCTTGATCAGATTCTGCGAAGAATTGGATTCCGGCGCAGCTGCCACACTTACTCTTGCCTGGCTGACTGCTTCCAGGTTTTTATCCAGCTTGTCGTTTTCAGCTAAAATCGTGGCGCATTCGTTGCGGGTGAGCTTGAGTTTCAGATATTTATCAGCGAGCAGCAGGTTGGTGGATGAGACCTGCTGACTGATTTTCCAGCTGGAGTCAGATCCGAAGCCTGACATCAGGATCAGCAGAGTTTCGACGAATATCGCCATTACTGATACTGCCACCAGCTTTTTATACCATTTATTGAGCATCATTCCTCCGGATTTAAAAAATCAAATGGACAAAACATTCATAGTTTCCTATCGGGGAAACAGGGAGAATTATTAGAGGAAGATTTTGGAACTGATGCTGAAACTGAAATCAGCCGTTTAAAAAAGTACCGGCTGACCGACTGGAAAGCTCAGGTGGCAAATCTTCAGAACACGGGTATAATTAATTCATGCAAAGACTGCAGAATCGAAAGGCATCGATTTACCTTGCTGTCCTGATCATGCTCAGCATCATTGTTTCTTTTGCCCTGACTTTTACCTATATGGTGAATAACGAAAGACATATGGGGCAGCTTCAGCGCAACCTGATGGTTGCCAAGTATATCGCCCAGACCGGGATCGACAAAATGATCATCAAGCTGGGGGAACTGGCAGAAGCCCCGCTGATCAAAGCGGACGGTTCCATCAACGAGCAGAAACTGAGTCTTTTGTCTTATGACAGAGCAGGGGATTTTTCACTGGTCTATGAAGGCGAGGAAATATTGCCAGGCGGCAAGGTCAGGGTGGTGGCAACTATCCAGAATCCCAGGGAAAACGCCTTTAAATGCGGGCTGGAAACAGAGGATGAACTGCCCCTTGAACTGCAGGTTTATAAAAGCACCGAAGATCCCTCGACCCATGTTAAAATCCCGCCTCAATCCTGGCTGGGTGGCTGGGCTGGAGAACTCAAGATGGAGTCCAAGGGTGAATATGAAGGCATGACTTACCACCTGGAAGTAGTTAAGGGCATTAAAGCACTCGATCTCAGTCCCTGTGCCACTCTGCATACACTCTTCGTACAGAGCAAGAAAGATGAGACTTTGAAATCCGGGAGATTCGTGCTCAGCAACTGGCAGTTCAGCGGCGAGCAGTATGAAGCTTTCAACAAGGTCCTGCAGAAACTGATCGGCGAGAGCAAGGAACTGATCGACAAGGCGAGCGGCTGCGACCTCCAGGAAATGGTGGCTGTAATCAAGAATTTCGTGATGGCCAACAATGATATCGAGCAGAGGGATGCCGCTGAGAAGCTGATCATGACCCTGTCTCCATGGGGATTCATCCGCTCCAACGGCAAGCTCAACGTATACCTGCCTTTTTTCGAAGTGGACGATGTGATCAACTATTTCGTGCTGAATCCGTACTTTCAGCGGCCTGAAGTCGGATATCCCGGCTGCTACAGCCGCCTGCATGATCTGTACATGGCAAAATACACGCGCTACGAGGGCGATGTGATCAAGCATTATTACCGCCTTGCGCCTTACATACTCCAGAAGCAGTATCCCCGCGAAATTCCGGACAAATATACCCGGTATTCCACTTACACCTATTGGCCTACCCAGCACCCGGACAGCTTCTATGCCGAGAATTACAAGCGTTATCTCGAAGAATCCAGATCCTGCAGCTGCCAGATGATACCCAAGGATGTAAATATGGTGGGCAGCTCCAAGGAACCGATACTGCTGAACGGCCTTACCTACATCAGCGGCAATCTCTCGATGGAAGGAGTGGTGAAGGGCAAAGGCACTCTGGTGGTTAAAAGCGGGAACCTGAAGCTGACCGGCGATGTCAGATACGCTGATGACAAGACTTCTCTGGTGGTTTTTGTGACTGATGGATGCGTTACCCTGGAGCGCGGTGCCAGTATTGATTTTCAGGGCTCGCTCTATTCCAAGGCGAGCATCAAGGGCGGTAAGCTGATGAAGATCAGCGGGAACCTTGTAGTGGAAGATCTGGACCACGAGCAGGACGGGTCGTCAAGCCCGCAGATGCCTGAGGATCTGCAGGTGAATTATCAGCCGGAAATCAGGAACATCATGGCAGATAACCTGGTGATCACGATCAGCCGGGCTGAACTGATGAGAAGGAAGCTGTAATTAATTAAATCAGCGCATAAAAAAAGGCGGCCTGTGGCCGCTTTTTGTTTTTTATTCAGCAGAACTGGATGCTTGGACAGATCCCACATTCAAGGTGCGTGAATGATTCAAGTTCCAGAAGATCTAGAAATCCAGTATTCAAATACATTTGAATACTGGATTAAGCAGTTGTAAAAAAAAAGAGCTCCAGCACGGAAAGCCGGAGCTCTTTTTTAACGACTGCTAAATATTCCCCTGATCAGGTATTCCCTGCGGGAACTGCTGTTCCTGGTTCAGCACCGGAGGCATGGTGGATTTTTTGTAACTGGTGAGATATGCCAAAGAGAATGAAGTAATCATAAAGATCACGGCTGCAGCGATGGTGAGTTTTGCCATGAAGGGTTCAGGTCCCCGGTCGCCGAAGACCGCAAAACTGGCACCGCCTCCAAAGGCACCGGCCAGTCCTTCGCCCTTGTTGGCCTGGAACAGCACGATCACGATCACTGCAATTGAGACAACTATATGCAGAAAAATCAGAACATTCATCAAGATGTCCACTTTTCCTCCTTCATGATCACTATAGTAGCTGATTCTAAAATCAATTGGTCGAAGTTGTCAAGAATTATAATTAGGAAATTGTATCCGACAGCTAAATGGATTAACATTTTACTGATGGAAAAAGGTTACTTTCAAGTTTACACCGGAAACGGCAAAGGGAAGACCACTGCCGCTCTCGGGATGGCGTTCAGAGCCCTGGGACATGGTCTGACCGTGTACATCGGGCAGTTCATGAAGGGCCAGGATTATGGCGAACTGAAAAGCGCCCGGAAATTCCCAGCGCTAACGATCGAGCGATTCGGAGAGGAAAGATTCATCCTTAATGACGGCCGGATAGATGAACGGGCAGCCAGGCTGGCTGAAGCCGGGTTGCAGCGAGGCAGCGAAGCTCTGCTGTCGGGTAAATTCGACCTGGTGATTCTGGACGAGATCAATGTGGCTCTATATTTCAAGCTGCTGGATCTCGGCAATGTGGTTGCACTGATCAAGGCGAAACCTGCGGGAACGGAACTGGTTTTCACCGGCCGCAATGCACCCGGTGAAATACTGGAACTCGCGGATCTGGTGACAGAGATGAAAGAAGTGAAACATTATTTCCAGCAGGGGATCCAGGCTAGAATCGGAATTGAGAAGTGATTGGTGAATAGTGAGCAGTGACTAAGGCTTCAATTCCAATCACTATTCACCATTCACCAATCACCAATCACCATTCACTTTGAATCCAGATTCATTTTCTGCCTGAATTCATAAGGCGTTTCAGGAAGAGGATCTTTCGGATTCCAGATATTGAGACCTTTTTCTCTGGCCTGTTTCTGAAGCTCGGCGAATGATTCCTTGTATTTCTCGTTTGGTTTGATGCTGAATTTGACTGCGAGACCGTTACTGACCAGAGCCTGATTCAGCATCCGATCGCCAGGGATGAAGACATATGCCAGCAGCCGTCCGTATTTATCCCTCACCACATTATCGAATTCCAGCTTGACCGTGGTTTCTGGATTCCGGTCCAGGCCCAGGAATTTTCTGGTGAACTCCGTAGCTTCCGGACCATACTTCTGATTTGATTCCGGACAGTCTATTCCTAATAAACGAAGGCTTTCGTGATGATGGTTGATGATCACTGTGATCGTATCTCCGTCATGCACTGAGAACACAGCCACTGAGTCCAGGCTTGGCTGGAAGGTTCTATTTTTCCAGAGAAAGAACAGGGTCAGGAAAACAATCAGAAACAGGAGCCAGTTCTGAAATTTTTGTTTGATCACAACAGGCATGATTTCAACTTTTCAATCAGCTGGGCAGGCTTGACCTGATCCAGGCAGTTTTGATCGCATGTTTCGCATTCCAGAGCGCAGTCCGGGCTGCTGGACAGAATTACAGCTCCCGGCTTCAGGGGACGCACAGTCAGGCAGGCTCTTCTGCTGATGACGGCTGCCAGGGTAACAGGCATGCAGCAGGCAATGTGCATCGGGCCTGTGTCGTTGGTGATGAAAGCTCTGGAGTGTCCGATCAATGCCGCCAGAGTGCAGAGAGATTCGCTCCGGAAAATTTCGAAATTGCCTTCCAGCAGAGTTTTTTCCAGTTCCCGCTCAAAGGGGCCGAGAGTGAAGACAGGACAAAATCCCTGCTCCCGGTAATATTGCGCCAGAACGATGAAATTTGTGAGGCTCCAGCGTTTGCTTTTTTCCCAGGCTCCAGGGTTTAGCAGGATCAGCCGGTCCGGCCTGATCCCTTTGCGTCCGAGATACTCTTCTGCTGATCTCCGGAATTTTTCCGGGATCTTCAATTCGTAATTATCTCCGAGATTTTCTGCTGAGATGGATTTCACAGGGTCAGTCAGGAAAAAACGGGAGGCGAAATGAGCATGGGAATCAAACCTGTGGCCCCGCACCCACAGGAATCCCCGGCCCATCGCATGCGAGGGTCTGGCACAGAGCAGGGTCAGCAGCTTGTATTTGAGGCCTTCACGGAACGTGTAAATGTGCGTGAATTTCTGTCCCCGAAGCTTCGCTGCAAACCTGAAAAATTCCCTGGCCGTGAATTTCCGTTTAAAGTATCCGACAGATGCGAAATCCTGGTTTTCCGCCAGTTCCCTGAAACGGGCGTCTTCTCTGAGCAGGAGATGGAACTGGGTGTTCCGGTGGAGAATTTTCAGCTGCCTGAAAAAAGGAGTGGTCATGATGAAATCACCGATCCCGGGATAAGGAAAGATCAGGGCGATTTTAGGTTCAATCATGAAGGAATTATGCTTTTTTTCTAAACAGCGGTCAAGTGCTTTTGCCGTTTCCCTTGCCTATTTTATGATTGCGATCTGGATGTCAATTCTGATAGATTATTTCCATTACATGGAGGCTCTATGGATGAATCTAGAAGCGTGAGACTTGATAAACTGGATAAATTGCGGAAGGAAATGGGGATCGACCCGTTTCAGGTCAGAAAATTTGAGCGCAGCGGCCTGCTGATCCCGCTCAAGGAAAAATACAGCCATCTCAGGGCTGAACAGGAAGCGCCTGAAGAGACATGCAGGCTTGCCGGAAGACTCATGGCACTCAGAGGACACGGCAAGGCCGGATTCGGCAACATCGAGGACCAGAGCGGGAGACTCCAGCTTTACTTCAAGCAGGATAACCTGAGCGAAGAATGTTTCAAGGTCTTCAAGCTGCTTGATGTGGGGGACATCATAGGCGTAGAGGGCTATTTTTTTGCTACCAGAACCGGAGAAATCACACTCAAGGTCCTGAAGCTGACCCTGCTTTCCAAATCGCTGCTGACGCTGCCTGAGAAATGGCACGGGCTGACTGACATGGAAATCCGCTACCGCAAGCGTTACGTGGATCTGATCATGAATCGGGATGTACGCGAGACTTTTGTGCGCAAGAGCCGAATC
Source organism: Candidatus Wallbacteria bacterium (assembly GCA_028687545.1). Lineage (NCBI taxonomy): Bacteria > Candidatus Walliibacteriota > Candidatus Wallbacteria bacterium. The sequence continues at coordinate 139,373 of JAQTZZ010000008.1, read as the reverse complement.
ATCGGTGAGATCCGTTCGTTTCTGCAGAACAGGGGATTCCTGGAAGTGGAAACTCCCATGATGCAGGTCCTGTACGGCGGTGCCAAGGCCCGCCCTTTCATTACTCATCACAACACCCTGGACATGCAGCTGTATCTCAGGATCGCGCCTGAACTATACCTCAAGCGCTTGATCGTTGGTGGTTTCGACCGTGTGTTTGAACTGAATCGCAATTTCCGCAACGAAGGCATCTCGATCAAGCACAATCCGGAATTCACCATGATGGAGCTCTATCAGTCCTATGCGGATTATTTCGACATGATGGACCTGACAGAGGGCCTGATCCGGCATGTCGCTGGTCTGTTTCACCCTGATTTCAAGGTTCCCTACGAAGAGAGCGTGATCGATTTTTCAAAATTTGATCGTCTGACCATGGTGGACTCCATTAAAAAGCATGCCGGTTTTGACCTGTCCGGCAAAGACAAGCAGGAATGCCTGAAAATCGCCAGCGCATGCGGTGTAGATGTCAAGCCTTTCATGGAGCGCGGCCACCTGATCAACGAGATATTCGAAGCCAAAGTTGAATCCAGGCTTGTCAACCCGACCTTCATTTACGATTATCCGGTGGAAGTGTCACCGCTGGCCAAGAAAAAACCCGATAACCCCGAATTTGTGGAAAGATTCGAGCTTTTCATCTACGGCCGGGAAACAGCCAATGCTTTTTCAGAGCTCAACGACCCGCTGGACCAGAGGCAGCGCTTTGAAGGGCAGCTCAAGGATTCCGAAGGCGGCGATGAAGAAGCTCATCAGATGGATGAGGATTATCTGGAAGCCATGGAATATGGCCTGCCGCCGACCGGAGGCCTGGGCATCGGTATCGACAGGCTTTGCATGTTTCTCACGAATTCCAGCTCGATCAGGGACGTGATCCTGTTCCCGCTGATGAAACCGAAGGCTGAAGAAAACCCTATTCAAGAGGCAGAGACTGAACAATGAATTGTCCCGGCTGCGGATTAGTGATTCTACCGGACATCGTCCTGGAGGATGGGCAGGTTTTTCTGCTCCACAGGGAGAAAAAATACAGGCTTGCCCTTGAAGATGATCACCCCAGGCTGATTCCGGTGGAAGCGAAAAAAATCGAGAGCGATGAGCTTTTACAGGTCATCAAGCTGGAAATTCCACCCGAGGAATTCATTCTCCGGAGTTCCAGGGAACCCCGCGAGAGAAGGCCGGCTTCAGAGGCTGTCCTGGAAGCATTGTCAAAAGTAAAGCAAACCTCAGGATTGTCTGTGCAGGACAGGGTTTTTGAAACCGGAATCATTGAAAACAGCCAGCGCAGCTTTGCCATGTATGTCGTTGATTCAGGAAATCACCGAGTCCTGTGTCTCAACGCCCGGGGGGAACAGCAGGGATTCTTCGGCGGTTATGGGCAGAAACCCGGCAGTTTTTTCCACCCCAAGAAGATAGCCAGGGATTCAGACGGAAATCTCTGGGTGACGGATGCTAAAAACTGCAGACTTCAGAAGTTCAACCCGAACGGAGGATTTCTGCTGGAAACAGGTAAATCAGGGGATGAGCCTGGCGACTTTTCTTATCCTGCAGGCATCTTTCATTTTCAGAAAAGGCTGTATGTCGCTGACACGCTGAATCACCGCATCCAGATTTTCAACCAGGACGGCAGTCTGGTGGGCTGTTTTGGCCAGGCCGGGGAGGAACTGGGCAGTCTCAACCGGCCTTACGGAATTTCCGTGGAAGACGATGGCTCGATCTGGGTGTCTGAGATTGGGCAGCACAGACTGCAGAAGTTTTCAGCGGAAGGGGACCCGATCTTTACGGTGGGATCCTTCGGGAAATCCCCTGAAAACCTGAACAGTCCGGCAGGACTATTGGTGAACGGCGAAGTCGTAGTCGCAGACAGCGGAAACCATGCCCTGAAATTCTTCACCAGGCAGGGAAAATTCATCAGAGCCCTTTCCGGACCTGAACTCGACTTGAATACCCCGATGGATGTACTGAAAGATCCTGGCTCTAAAGGGTTCTGGGTCGTGGATTCCTGGAATCACCGCATTGTCAGGCTGACCATGGATGGCAGACTCGAGTTCGCAACCGGCCGCTTCGGCGCCATGAGCGGCGAATTCGACACCCCGACCGCTCTGATGGTGGTTTAGCATCCGGGAATTGCAGTTGGTCTGCTGTCATTTATTCTTCCTGAACCTTTTTTTCAGTTTCGATTGACTTTTTATCCCGGTTTTTTTAATATGTGACTGATCGGTCATATGACCGAAAAGTCATAAGGAAAAAATGCCGAAAACAACCTTTCTAAATCTTCCTGACGACAAAAAACAGCGCATCTTCCAGTCTGCAGTTGCCGAATTCGGCGATTTTCCCTTTGAAACAGCCAGCATTTCCAGGATAGTCAGGAATTCAGGCATTTCCAAAGGCAGTTTTTATCAGTATTTCGAAGACAAGAAAGACCTGTTCAGGTATGTTGTTTCAGTGGTTTCAGATAAAAAACACTATCTGATGGAGAAAATTCTGGAGCAGAAGAAAAATCTGCCGTTTTTCAGCATGCTGCGCGAACTTTTCTTCGAAGGCTGTCTGTTCGGCAAGAACAACCCGGAGTTGGCGGCGATCGCTGATAATCTGATGAAGGATCCATATCTCAAGGAAGAATTCCTGAATGAAAATCTCCAGAGAGTGCATGAGTTTGCGGTAAAATTACTGAAGATCGGGCTGGATAAAGGCGAAGTCGATGACGGGATCGACCTTTATTTTACTGCAGGCATGCTGATCAGCTTGAATATCGGTATTGCGCATTGCCTGAGCCGCGAAGCAAAATATTCAGACCTGGAATTGAGATCTACAGTTGAGAAGATGATGAATTTCGTTGAAAATGGAATCAAAATCAAAAAATATAAAAAAAATAAGGAGAGGAAGTAAAATGCTCAAAAAAATCCTGCTGATCACTGCCCTGTCCATTAGCATGGTGTTACCAGCCAAAGAGACTTCAAAGAATCCGGACAAAGTTTCAACAGAATTAAAGAAAAAAGTCACGATGGAAGTGGAGATCCCTACGGCACTCAAAACCCATCCTGAAGCCGCAACCCCTGAAGTAAGTCTTTCCAGCCTGATCGACATGGCACTGCGGCAGAATCTCACCCTGAAAATCCAGAAACTGCAGATCGAACAGGCCTGGATCGGGATAAAAAAGGCCGACAACAGCTTCATCCCGAACCTTGACCTTCTGTACACCGACAATATCAAGCACAATCTTGACTCAGCACAGAAAAATGCCAGCGGTCCCCAGGCCGACACATTCATATACAGTCTAAGCCTGAGTCAGGCATTTCCCGCACTCGGCAAATACAACGTTTTGCAGAAAAAACTGGCCCGTTTGAAAAGTCTGGCCGTTGAAACCGGTTATTCCAAGGCTGAACTTGATCTGAGCAAGCAGATTGTGAAGATCTTCTTTCAGCTGGTGCAGTATCAGGAGACCATCAAAATCCACGAGGAGAACCTGATGCTGATTAAAAAGCTGCTGGAGATCGCAGATCTCAATATGAAGGTGGGTCTGGCCACCAAGAATGACATTCTGAGGATCGAAGTCCAGGAATACAACATCCAGGTGGCTCTGCTCAAGACCCGCAACAGTTACGACAATCAGCTGATCGATCTCGCCAATGCCCTGAATCTGGACGACACCTCCTCTCTGAATCTGGTGTTCCCGGAAACACTCAAGTTTCAGGTGCGCTCTTTCGATCCTAAAGGCGCGGAAGACCTGATGCTGAAGCAGGACTATGACCTGGTGCTCAGCCGGAACGATCAGAAAGTATTCACTGAAACCTTTGATGCCGCGAAAAGCGCTTATCTGCCTACGTTGAGTCTCAGCGGGAAATATAATTACAGTGAAAAAACGGGTTCGTACAACGATGCCAGGGACTACAGCCTGGGATTCGCCGTCTCATCTCCGTTCTATGACGGAGGAGATATTCTGGATGAAATCCGGAAAGCTGAGAAGGACAAGCAGATTATGGATCTGCGGGCGCAGAGCCTGGAAAATTTCAAAAAAGGAGATTTAAAAAAGGCTTATTCCGATTACAGGGAAGTTCAGGAGCGGGTGTCGTCAGCTGAAAAATCGATGGAACAGGCCAAGGAAAACATGCGCATGGTCACTACCAGATATGAGCATGGCGATGCTTCCATCGTCGAAGTGATCGACGCCCAGATCACACTGACGAATTCTTCTCTGCAGGCGATCACGACCTATTACGATGAACGCACCAGAATCATGGAGCTCTTATCCAGGATTAACGAGATTCAGGGACTAAAAAGTTTGGACAAGGGAGGAGCCAGGAAATGAAGAAGCTGATGGGATTAGTTTTTCTGACCGGACTGCTTGGCATGGCCTTTGCAGTCACGCAGGTTGTAGTATCTGAAGTGAAAAACGGGAATATCAAGGAAGTGCTGAGTTTTTCAGGGGAAATCAAACCCTATGTGGAATATATAGTGGCTCCGGATGTTTCTGCCACAGTAATGGCAGTGAATGTTGAGGACGGCATCGCGGTAACCACCGGTGAAGTCATGATCGTGATGGACCGGGAACGCTTCCGGATCGTCCTGGAGCAGGCTGAGGGAACACTGAAAAACGCCCAGCAGAAAAGCAATGAAGCTGAGAACGATTATAAGAGGAATAAGATATTGTTCGACGAACATGTGATCAACCAGAAGAGCTTTGAATCAGCTCAGAGCGCGTTGAGCGCAGCACAGAGCGGACTGACTTCCGCCAAAGCAGCACATGAACTTGCCAAGCTCAATCTGGAGCGCACAGAAATCAAGTCCCCGATCAGCGGATTTTTCGCAGGCCGCAATGTGATACTCGGGCAGACCGTCTCGCCGGGCATGGTGCTGGGAAGGGTGCTGGACCTGAAAACCGTTTATGCTGAAACCAAGATTTCCGAAAACCAGATCCGGCTGGTGCAGCAGGGACAGGCTTGCATGGTCGAAGACGCTTATCCCGCAAAAGTGGCTTATGTTGATCTTTACGCCGACACCTCCAGAGCCTTCCGGGTGAAGCTGATGATGGACAATACTGCCGGATTCAAGGCTGGCATGTATGTCAAAGGTGAAATCACTGTGAATAATTATCAGAATGTGCCGCTGGTGCCTGAAACCGCACTGGTGCAGCTCAAAGGCGAGTATTCAATTTTCTGTGTCAATGGCGGGAAGGCTAAACAGAAAAGTGTGGTACCTGTGGCCAAGGAAAACGGACAGGTTTATGCGAAAGGCATCGATTCCGGCGAACAGGTCGTAATAACTGGACAAGGCAGTCTGAAGGACGGCGATGCTGTCTCCCTTACAGGAGAGGGCAAGTGAAATGAATCTTCCTGAACTTTCGGTAAAACGTCCGGTAGGCATCACGATGATCGTGATGATGTTCATACTGCTGGGAACGATTTCACTGTTTACGCTGAATGTCGATCTGTTCCCTGACATTGACTTTCCGCTGGCATTCATTCAGACGCCTTATCCAGGTGTGGCTCCGGCGGACATGGAAAATATAGTTACCCGGAAGATCGAAGAGGAAATAAATTCTGTGGAGAACGTGAAAAGGATCACTTCCTCTTCTTTTGAAGGCTTTTCCCACATTTCTGTAGAATTCGTCTGGGGAACTGATCTGAATTTCGCGGCAATCGATGTCAGGGAAAAGGTCGATATCGCAAAGCGCAAGCTGCCGCGAGACATCGAGCAGGTCACTGTTTCCAAACTGGACATCAATGCCAGTCCGATCATCGATATCGCTCTGGGCGGTGATTATGATCTGAAAGCCCTGCGTACCATCGCTGATAAAGAAATCAAACCTGTGCTGCAGAGAATTTCGGGAGTAGCGAGCGTGGACGTGACAGGCGGTCTGGAACGTGAAATCAGGATCAAGACCGATCCCACCACTCTGGCTGCAATGGGGCTTTCCATCAATGATGTGATCAAGGCAGTGATGGCAGACAATCAGAATACTCCGCTGGGAAATATCGATGAGGGGAATTTCAAGTATATTGTCCGCTCTGAGGGGGAAATCAAGAGTCCGCAGGATCTGGGCAGAATCATTGTCAAAAAACTGGCTGATCGTCCGGTTTATCTTGGCGAACTGGCGGTGATCGAAGACTCATTCAAGGAAATTTCCTCAGTCTCGCGATTGAACGGCAAACCGTCTGTAACGGTGTCCCTGAAAAAATCCCCGGGCGCCAATCCGGTCAATATTTCCGATGCCGTGAAAAAGGTGCTTCCGACACTGGAAAAGAAATACCAGGGCAAGCTGAAAATGACGATCGGCAACGACAGTTCCGATTTCATCAGGGATTCGATCTCCATGGTCAAGGAAAACGCCATGATCGGAGGCATTCTCGCGATCCTGATTATTTACGCTTTTTTCAGGAATCTGCGCGCTACTTTCATCATCGGCACCAGCATCCCGCTGGCGATCATCATGACATTTCTGATGATGTACCTGAAAAAAGGCATGACCATGAACCTGATCACACTTGGCGGTCTGGCTCTGGGCATCGGAATCATGGTGGACAACGCCATTGTGGCCCTGGAAAATATTTACCGCTACATGAGAATGCACGGCAATGAGGCTCGCAGCAAATGCGCCATCGAGGGAACAAGCGAAGTGATGATGGTGATTCTGGCTTCAACGTTGACGCATGTGGTAGTATTTGTTCCGATCGGGCTTGTACCAGGCATAGTGGGTGAAATTTTTTTCAACCTTTCGCTGACGATCATCTTCGCTGAAGTGGCGACATACTTCGTGGCTATCACCTTTGTGCCGATGCTGGCCTCCAAGATGCTGAAAGTGGAGGAAGAAAGAAAAGAGCCGTGGATGGATATTCTGCGGGACCTTTACAAGCGGAATCTGCGCTGGCTTCTGGACAGCGCCTGGAATCGCTGGTGCTATATCGGGATCGTGGGAGTTGTGTTTGTGGGGAGTTTCTTTTTCTTTCCTGCCATGGAATTCTTTCCCAAAATGGACCGCGGCAACTTCAATATCCAGTTCGAAACACCTGAAGGCACCACCATCGAAAAAACCGATGTGATCGCCAGGCAGATTGAACAGGTGCTTCAGAAATATAAGGAAGTGGATAAAGTCCTCACCAGCACTCAACTCGGAAGCGGATCTCTGAACGTGATCATGACTCCCAAAAAAATGCGCAAACTCAACCAGACCCAGCTGATCAACCTGATCCGTGAGGAAGTAACGAAAATTCCGGGCTACAACAACATCACATACGCGGAAGCCTCGATGGGTCCGCCACACGGCGGCTCCAAGCCGATCCAGATCGAGATCAGCGGAGATGACTTTGTAGTAGTCGAAGACCTCTGCCGGAAAGTAGCGGCTCAAATCAAGAATGTCCCCAGCCTGAAAGACATCGATGACGGTGTGAAGGCCGGAAGGCCTGAAGTCAAGATCGTGTTTGACCGGGAAAAGCTCAGGGATCTCAAGCTTGACCTGTCTACAATCTCAGGAATGGTCAGGAGTTACATATACGGCAGCATTGCCAGCACTTACAAAGAGGCCAACGAAGAGTATGACATCCGGGTTGAAGCTTCAGACAACTACAAGGATCAGATCAACAAGCTGAAAGAACTCAAGATAGTAGTTGACGATAAGACAACCGTGTTTTTGTCTCAGATCGCCACTGTATTCATGGGCAATGGCTATACCCAGATCAACCGCAAGAATCTGAAGCGCATCCTGACTGTGGGAGCTGATATCCAGGGCAGGCCGCTGCAGGCTGTTGCCAGCGACATCCAGAAGGAACTTCAGAAAATTACCTTTCCTGAGGGATATGCCTATAATTTCGGAGGTGAAGAGGAAGACCGCAAAGAGGCTTTCGGAAATCTGGGTTATGCTTTGATCGCCTCCTTCTTCCTGATCTACATTGTGATGGCCATCCAGTATGACTCTTTAATGGATCCTTTCGTGATCATGTTCTCGATCCCACTGTCTGTGATCGGCGTTGTGGGAGCGCTGCGGCTCTACGGCTTCGCTCTTTCTGTGACAGCCATTGTCGGAATCATCATGCTGGGGGGAATCGTCGTCAACAACGGGATCATTCTCCTGGATTTCATCAATCACCGCCGTGCCAACCTGAAGGAAGACAAAATCACGGCTGTGCTCGAGTCCGGGGCCATCCGTCTGCGTCCAATCCTGATGACAGTGCTCTGCACGATTCTGGGAATGCTGCCGCTTTCTTTCGGATTCGGCGCAGGGTCGGATTTCTTCCAGCCGCTTGCGATCACAGTGATCGGCGGTTTGACGATTTCGACCTTGGTTACGCTCTCTTTTCTCCCTGTGGTTTACGTGATCATGGACAATCTCCGGGAAAAAATGATGGTCTGGGCGAAGGCGAGGTTCTAAGCGACCGTCTACAACAGCATGCATATTCAACGCAAGAAGTTGGTATGTTTATATGTTTGCATGCTGGCAGGTTTTAGCAGTGAAATGATTGAATTTAATTATGATTTCTGAAACCGATCTCCAAGTAATCCAGGGGCAGCTGAAGCGGAAAATCAATCCTTCCGGGTCTGTTTCCCGCTACTGCAGCTGGAATTTTCCCTCAGTGATTCAGTGCCTCCCTGAAACTGAACAGGGCACTCCATTTCCAACTCTCTACTGGCTGTCATGTCCTCATCTCAGATACCAGGTGGATAAGCTGGAACAGAAAGGGCTGGTAAAGGAAATTTCCGCTCAGATCCGCTCAGATCCCAAGCTGATGGAGAATTACAGAAAGGCAACTGAGGTTTACAGGGAAGAGCGCTCCGCGCTGTACCTCACTATCCATCCTGGCCTGACAATTCCGGAAGCCCTGGAAACAGGCATCGGAGGGATCAGGGAATGGCGGAATCTTAAAAATCTGAAATGCCTGCATACGCATCTGGCATTTCATCTGATCAACCGGAGCGAGATTGTAGGTGGAATTCTGAACGGCTTAAGCCTTTACTGTCCGACCGGTGCCTGCGCCGGGTTCATTCAAGCCGGAATTTAAATTTACTTTTAACGCACTTACTGCTATGCTATTTTCATGAAAACATCACCTTTTTTGAAAAATCCTCTGATTACCAGGGAAGAAGTCTTCAAATTCTGCGAGGAAGCGAAAAAAAACAATTTCAATATGGTGCCTGTTCCGATTAATTTTCTGGGACAGGTGAGAGACAAGTTCCCTGAACTCAAATTTTCCGCCCTGATTGGATATCCGTTTGGAACCTCCCTGCCTCAGGCCAAGAAGGTCGAAACGCAGGAAGCCGTCAAACTGGAGGTCGCAGGGATCGAACTGCTCCTGAATGTCAGCGCCATCAAGGGCCGGGATGAGGAAACGCTCAAACGTGAAATCGACCTGGTGACTAAAGCTGCAGGCAAAATCCCGGTGAAGATAGTGCTGGAAGATTCCATGCTTGACTCCAATGACGGCAGATTCATTTATGCCCTTCTCGAAGAGTACGATCTGGTGGTTCGTGACGGGATCGGCTCTGACAGGGGCGGATTGCGGACCAGCGGAGGCAGGCTGTACGGCAAGATCGTGAGAGTGAAGCTGGACGACCTGTCGGTCTCTATCGAAGAACAGCCGGAAAATTACGGAATACTGGCTGGAAGGCCTCTGGCGGTAAGGATTCTCTCAGAAGGAAACCTGGCTCTGGAATCCGCTCTTTCAGAGCACAACAAGCTTGTAATAGCTCCCGGTCTGCTGGATGGTTTCAGGATTTCAGGGGCCTGCAGGGTTACCATGGCAGCGAAATCTCCGCTGACCGGAACATTGAAGAGCCCATTCCTACTCGGCAATACCGGATTCCTGCTCGGCAACATCGGCCTGCGCGCTCTGGTGATTGAAGGAAAGCATCAGGGGGATGAGTGGTATCTGTTGCGCATTACCAACGACAAAGTCGAGGTCCTGCCAGCCAATAAATTTCTGGGCCTTAAAACATTCCAGCTGGTGGAAAAGCTCAAGGGCAATTTCGGCGAAAAAATCGGAGTGCTCGCGATCGGGCCTGCCGGGGAACGGGAATATTATACTTCCACAGTTCTGGGACTTGATTATCAAGGCCTCCCTACTGAGATGCTGAGCAGGGGAGGGGGATTAGGCGCGGTTCTCGGTTCCAAGAAGATCAAGGCAATCATCATCGACCCTGAAAGATCCGGATTCCTGAATCCTAAAAACAGGGAAATTTTCGCCAATTTTTCAGATCAGTTCGAAGGAATCCTGAACAAAAACACACTGATCAGCAGGTCATTCAAAAAATATGGAAGTTCGGTCTTCCTGGACCTGGTCAATCAGGCTGGAGCTCTTCCTACCAGGAATTTCACTTCCGGAAACTTTGACAGAGCAAGCTACATCAACCACCTGGCCCTGCATGAAAAACTGTCTGTCAAGGGAAAGAACACCGGATTGTCCTGCTGCTATTTCTGCAATATCAGCTGCTCGAACCGATATCCTGATCTGGATGGCGGAGTGATCACAAACCGCCTCGGATATGACAGTCTGGCCGGATTCGGGGCTAATCTCGGGCTGGACAGCCTGATCGAGATCGCAAATCTTGAACGCTGGGCTCTGGAATTCGGAGTGGATCATACGGAACTGGCCGCTACTTTAGGATTCATGCTGGGAGAGCATCATAAGGGAGACTTCGCGAATCTTGCTCTGATCATGAAACTGCTCGAGCGTATGGAAAAAAGCGAAGGTTTCGACTCCATCCTTAATCAGGGAGTGGCGATTCTGGGCAGGGCGCTGGGATACGAGCGGATTCCTGCTCTCAAGGGTGAGGCATTGTCGTTCTATGATCCCCGTGTTCTCAAGACTATGGGAGCGAGCTATCTGACCTCCACCCAGATTTCAGACCCTCTGAGCGCTTTTCCTCTGGCTTCCGAACTTCTGAAATTGCGCAAAGACGAAATGGATAATTCCCGTAAGATCGGAGAACTCACTTCAAATTACCAGCTGATCGGAGTGGCGCTGGATTTTCTGGGGTTCTGCCCATTCCTGCTGTTCCCTCTGGTCGAGGATACCACCCTGCTGGACCTGATGATGGAACTCGCCAACAATGCGCTGGGGATCCGGATCCCGGCCAAGGAAGTCCTGATCAGATCCCGCTATACGATAGACAGGGAGCGGAATTTCAACCACCGCGCGGGAGTTGCGGACATGGATCTGCCCAGATTCTTCTATCAGGAAAAACTGCCGCCCAGGGATACTGTTTTTGATCTGAATTTCGATGATCTGAAGAAGGCGTTTTAATTCATGCTGAAGATTGAGCGTCTGATCTTGATCGTGCTGGACAGCGCCGGTATCGGCGCCCTGCCTGATGCCGGGGATTATGGTGACTGCGGAACCAACACGCTTGGCCATATCAGGGAGAAAACCCCGGGATTTTCGCTGCCTAACCTGTACCGGTTCGGGCTGGACATCCTGCTCGGAGACCCGGTGCATCCAACGCTGGGCGGCTACGGCAGGATGGCTGAAAAATCCTGCGGGAAAGACACCACTGTCGGGCACTGGGAAATGATGGGCTGCATGCTGGAAAAGCCTTTTCCGGTCTATCCGGATGGATTCCCGCCGGAACTGATTGCTGAGTTTGAGCGGAAAATCGGCCGCAAAACCATCGGAAACGTGAAAGCGTCCGGAACAGAGATCATCATGAAACTGGGCGGGGAGCATCTCAGCACCGGATTTCCAATAGTTTATACATCAGCCGACAGCATCTTCCAGATAGCGGCACACGAAGAGGTGATCCCTGTCGAACAGCTCTATGAATTCTGCAGGATTGCCCGTGAAATGCTCTCTGGAGAACATGGAGTAGCGCGAGTGGTGGCGAGACCGTTTTCAGGGAGACAGGGCAGCTTCCAGAGAACCGAGCGGCGGCATGATTTTTCGCTGGAGCCTTTCCGGAAAACTGCCCTCGATCACCTGCTGGAGCGGGGCAGCACAGTTCATGCACTGGGGAAGATCAATGACATCTATGCAGGGAAAGGCATTTCTGCCCATCAACATACCAGTTCCAACCAGGATGGGATGGAAAAGCTGCTCAAATGCATGAATCGGGTGAAAAAAGGCCTGATCTTCCTGAATCTTGTCGATTTTGACATGAAGTACGGACACCGCCGAGATGTGGCGGGTTATTACAGGGCTCTGGCGGAATTCGACGATTTTCTGCCGAAACTTCAAGCTAAACTTGCAACTACTGATTGCCTGATTTTAACTGCGGATCACGGTTGCGACCCCACACATACCGGAACCGACCATACCAGGGAATATGTACCCATAATGTCAACCGGGAATCATCTCAGGAAAAATCTTGATCTTGGAACCAGGACAAGCTTCGCAGACCTCGGTGCAACAACCCTTCAGCTTTTCAATGTAAATCCTCCCGATTTCCCGGGGCATGGATTTGCCGGAGAGCTAATTTTCTGAATAATTGAGGAGACATGATCAAAGACACAGATGATCATCTGAAACAATTCCACGAACTCCTGTGGAAATTCAACCACGGGAAAAGCGAAGAGGAAAAGCGGGATGCTGCTAAAATGCTTGGCGGATCCGGCAACCAGGATGCGGTGGAGTTTTTTTGGAATTCCCTTGAGGAAGAGTCAACCCTTACCACGAAGAAGGAAATCCTTCAAAGCCTGGTGAAGCTGAAGGCCAGAGACTTTGAAAAACGGCTTTCGACAATCTACCTTGCCACAAAGGATCCGGCTCTCAAGGAAGCTCTGCTTGCCGCCATGGTGGAACTCAGGGATTACAGCAATCTTCGCATCCTGCTCTCAAATCTCGCGAGCGAAGAGAATCCGAACTGTCAGCTGCAGATCCTGAACAGTTTCAGGGATGTTCTGACCGCGATCCACAGCGGATCCGGACTGGAAGCAGAAAACTCCTCCATCAGGGAAGGGCTGGCTGAAGAACTGCTGCTGCTTTCCAGGCAGAGCTATGCTTTCCTTAACCACTCTGTGATGAAAGCTTTTCTTGAATTGATCTATCTGGTGGACAGTCTCAGATTCATCCCGGAACTGATGACTTTTTTCCAGCGTTCCACAGACGATGAAATAGCGATTTTTGCCGGCTCTCTAATCGCCAAGGCCAACAATTCTTATTTTGAGGAGCGGTTGTTTCTGGAATTCCGGAAGCCTGATCTGCCAAAGTCCAGGAGAGAAACACTTTTCCAGCTGCTGGATTTCGTGAAGGTCAGCCCTGCCAACCTCCCGTTTCTTTCCGAAGTCCTGGATTCAGGGGAGGAATTCCCCTGTCTCAAGGTGCTTGAGGCGATTGAACAGCAGGAAATCCGGGATTTTCAAGATAAGATTTTTGCACTTTTTCAGAGTTCGAAGAGCAGGGATGTCAAGCTTAAATGCATGACAGTACTTGGAAAATTCCTCTCAGGCGGGGATGACATGACTTTTCTGCTGGAAAAACTCAGAAAAGAGCCTCCTGAGATGAGAGCAGCGGTGTATATCGCTCTGGCCGACAATATCCCGGAGAGCCTGATTGAGTATATCGAGCTGGGGCTGGAAGGCGAGTCGACCGATATCTTTCAGCTGCTGGCCCTGAAGGTTTTTTCCAAATTCCGGTACAAATCCCCATATATTTCCTCCAGAACAGCTGAATTTCTGAAGTCAGGATCCGAAGAAATCCGGACACTGATTGCAGGATATATTTGCGATTGCGAGGGTCGCTTCGACCACCTGACAGGCCTGCTTTCCGATCCCTCCGGCCAGGTAAGAAAGGAAGCTGTGTTCCTCGCCAGAAAATACAAACGGCTGGAAATCCTGGATGCGCTGTATCAGTCTTTCAAGTCCGAATCAAACGAGAAAATCAGAGCCATGACTGTAGGCACATTCGGAGAATTCGGAGATGCGAAAGTAGTGCCCTGGCTTACGCAGGCATTATCAGACAAGGATCCCAGGGTCAGAGCCAACTCCATTGAAAGCCTGGAAAAATTTCAACTCAAGGATCCGGATCTGGAAATGATTTTCAAATGCCTGGACGACGAAAACAACAGGGTTAAAGCTAATGCCGCCATGGCTCTCTGGAAATTCGGAGGCCTGAGGATGATCACATATATGGGCGGAATCCTGAAGGAGAGCTCAGAGAAATGGCAGCGGGCCTCAGCGGCTTACGCCCTGGGAGAAATCAAGAGCATGCAGGGTCTGGACTACCTGCGGATGGCACTGTCGGACCGGGAATTTGAAGTCAGGCGCAACGCAGTGGTGGCGCTGGGCAAAATCGGTGACTCCGAAGCAGTGGACCGCCTGAGAGACATTTTTTCCGCCGAATACCCTGATGTGAAAAAAAGCATTATCGCCGCCCTTGGTCAGATCGGCAGCAGGAAAGCCTTTGAAGCCCTTTCCTCAATCGCATCCGACGATGAGGCGTTCGCCTTGCCCGCTTTTGAACAGATGGGCAGATTCCAGAGATACATCACGTCAGAAACCCTGCTCGGATTCCTCAAGCATCCAAATGAAAAGATTGTGCTCGCCACTATCGACCTGCTGGCCGGGCTGGGAACGAGCGAAGCCGAACAGCTCCTGTTTGATTTCAGGGAAACCGCCGGCCACGAAATGAAACTCAGAGCGCAGAAAGCCATCGAAGCCATGAAGAAAGAGCAGAGGTTCATCCGGGTATGAAGAAATTCATACTGATTCTGATTGTTTCGCTCCTTCTGCCGGGCTGCCAGCGATCCCCACGCAGAAACCCGAGAGATCTGATCAAAGTGACGCCCAGCAGCAAGCGCACTTTAACCTCCACAAACAATTACCACATCGTAGTCAAAGGGGATTCCCTCTGGCAGATTGCTGCAGATAATGGTTACACCCTCAAGGAACTCAAGGAATACAACGGAATCACCAGAGCGATCACAGTCGGACAGAAGATCTATTTTCCTCCAGCTGAGAAAAAGATTTCCGCTGACGGGAAGAATGCAGCAAGAGCTGACACTTCCGCATCCGAAGATCATCCGGCCGTTCTCACAGGGTTCAGCTGGCCGATTGAGGGTCCGGTTGTGACAGGATTCGGAGAAAAAGCGGGCGGAACAGAGTGCCACGGGCTGGAGATTTCCGCGCCCCTCAATGCTGCTTTCAAATCCTGCATGGATGGAGAAGTGATCTTTACTTCGCAGATGGAAAACTACGGCCTTGTCACAATCATCAAGAACGCCGAAGATTTTTACACGCTTTTTTATTCATACAGCAACAAACAGACTGTAAAAAAGGGAGACCGTGTTTCCAGGGGGCAGGTGATCGGAGTGGTTGGCAAGAGGTCGGCTCAGGACCAGAACGGTATCCTGCATTTCGAATTCCGCAAGCGCGACAAGGCAGTGAACCCTACCTTCTACCTTCCCAAAAAAGGCTGATCTGCGAATGGATTTATTTTTTACCAGACTCTTGACAGGACTGGGAATTCTGCTCAGAAGAACCCCGCTCTGGCTGCATCATTTTATCGCCCGGGTAGTTGCGGGGTTCGTGATTATTGCCAACCTCAAGAGATTCATGCTCGCGCAGCGGAATCTGAAACTGATTTTTTCTGCGAACTCCAGGCTGGCAAATTTCAGAACAGCCTGGAAGAGTTACCTCAACCTTTCATTTGTCCTGCTGGAATTTTTACAGATCCCTGCGCTGGACAAGGGAACCATCAAAAAGAGATTCGCATTCAAGGGACTGGAAAACTTTCGGAACGCGCTTTCTGGCGGCAGAGGAGTTCTGCTTCTGACCGCACACTTCGGGAACTGGGAAATCCTGGGGCAGGCTTTGGTGCTGCTCGGTTTTCCGCTGAGCTCGATCGTCAAGACCCAGAAGCACGGCAGGCTGGACAACCGGATAAATCAATTCAGGGCTTGTCACGGCATGGAAGTGATCACCAAGGGCTTCGGTCTCAGGGAAGCGGTACTTGCGCTGAAGCGGAACCGTATCCTTGGGATACTGCTGGATCAGGACGCCAAAGACCAGGGGTTGATGGTACCTTTTCTGGGATTGCCGGCTTCGACTCCTGCCTCGATTTCAGCTCTTCATCAGAGATACGGATCTCCTATCATCCCCACCTTTATAATCCGCGAAGGCTATTTCAAGTTCAGGGTGATGATAGGAGAGCCTTTGAGAACCGAAGGCATGGATCAGGAAACGATATTGCGGACATGTAATGACGAGATTTCCGGAATCGTCAGGGAGTATCCTGAGCAATGGCTGTGGCTGCACAACAGATGGCGAACAAAGCTCTGATCCTGAGCGACGGGAAACCGGGACATTTCTACCAGAGCATCGGTCTGGCGGACGACCTTGTCAGTTGCGGTTATCTCAGCGGATACGAGGTGAGGAAGATCGACATGATTCCTGACAGGATCCGCTGGCATCAGATCAGAAACTTTTTCTGGGAACCTGACAAAGCTCTGGCTGCTTTCTTTAAGGACCCGGATACGATTCTCTCTGAAGCCCAGAACTTCTCACTTCTGATTGAAACAGGCAGCACCACAGCGACTCTGGCTGTGATCCTGCACAGGCTGCTGCCTAAACTCAAGCTGATTCACATACTTAAACCGCTGTTTTTCAATTCATTCGACCTGATCCTGCTGCCCAAGCACGACACCCTGTTTTTCGAGCGGCTGAATCTGTTGAGATTTCTGGTTGGATTCAATGTCGTTTCGCCGGTCAAGGCTGAGAAGCACGGACTGGAACTGGAAAAAATGTTCATGCTGAGAAAATTTCCCCGCGAACAAGCGGTTTCGCTTCTGGTGGGAGGGGACAGCAGGGATTATGAGCTGAACTGGCCGGACCTGCAGCCGATATTGCAGGAACTGGCTGCGCTGAAGCTGCATCTCCTGCTTACCACTTCCAGGCGGACTCCGCTGGAAGTATCCAGGGAGCTCAAGAAATTCACCTCTGATTATCCGCTGACTGAACTTTCGGTATTTGTAGACGAGAATTATTACAACCCTCTGCCAGGGCTGTTCTCTTTAGCTGATTCCGTGCTGGTCACTGAGGATTCCTTCTCAATGATTTCTGAAGCAGTGAGCAGCGGCAGGAAAACAGGAGTCCTGCTATCCAGGGAAGTGCAGAACAAAAAGATCCGCAAGAGCATCTCGGAAATGGTGTTTGAGGGCCTGGTGTTCCCGCTCTGGGGTGGGACCGATCTGCAGGCTTTCCTGTCCTGGAGCCCGCTGCGCACGGTTTCCGAAGAAAAAGACCAGCTGATCAGCGAGATTGTGAAGAGGCTGACGCAGGAGAATTAGCAGCATGATTGAAACCTGAAACATCTAAGAAGCTAAACTCATTTTAACCACTAAGATGCGAGGCGCGCGAAATCGAAGGACTAAGACGTACTTAAGGTACGGCGCAGGACTGAGATTGAGCGCAACGAAGTGAAAGAGATTTTTCAAGAGTTGGTGGGCGCTACAGGACTTGAACCTGTGACCTCTTGCCTGTCAAGCAAGCGTTCTCCCACTGAACTAAGCGCCCATGTTCCATATCTTAACCGACATCATTTTTCATGTCAATAGGTCTATTCGTCCCGCTATCCGCTATTTTTTTCAGCTTTTCCCAGATCCTGAGGAGAGCCAGGGAGTCGATCTTGCAGTAATCCAGAAGGTCGCGCCTGATCTGCGAAAGTTCCTCAGGTCCTGCCCTGCGCATCCGCTGATAGGCGTCTGCCGCAGCCATGCCGTCCGCGATTTTCAGGCCTGAGTAGCTCAGATCATCCACCAGTGCCGGCAGAATCGATTTCAGCGAGAGTCCGCCCATCATTTTCCAGTGATAATAGTCGCGGTTTTTGAAGGGATCCATCAGGTCCCGCATACTGGCGTTGATCCGTGCAACCCTTTTTTTGTGCTTTGGGAAATCAAAGCCCAGCCCTTTCAGCACCTGAATTTCGCTGGACTTGTTGTAGGAAAGCACGCAGGCTCCGTCCGGAAGCGCGGAAAGCAGTGATTCCAGCAGTCCGGCTCTGGGATCCTGATCCGGTTCAGCCAGATATTCATGATGGGAAGGCTCTGCTCCTTCCCTGACAATCCCGTGAAGTGAATACTGGAATGGAATCCGCTGATGGGGGCTGGTCCCGTCAAACAGCGGGATCGGGCCGCTCATGGTTTCGAAATCCAGAAAATACAGCGGATACCAGAGCGAGCGGATAAATTTTCGCAGGTTTTCCACCTGGATGTATTCGCCTCTGGAAGCATGCAGGCTGACCTGCATTTTCTGCCTGTCGCCGAGCAGTTCAACCGGAATCTGTGAAAGTTTCCGGATTCCGCTCCGATACAGTTCATATTTGTTGGCGCCCTTGTCCCTGAGGGTGAAAACCGAATCCTCCGGGACATCAGCCCAGCAATATCTGTAAAATTCGCATTCATCCAGTTCGCCGCAGTGCTCTCCGATCCCGATCTCAGGCATGCCCCCCTGCAATATGAGTCTTAATTCCCGTATCCTGTTGCTGATATAGCGGGTTTTCCGTCTGGCCTCTCCGGTCAGATTGACTAGAGTGAAAAGTTCACGGCAATCCAGATTTCCGTGCCTGACATACTCTTTGTTCATGTGCACGAGATATGCGGAATCGATCCTGATTCCGCAGCCGGACATGACATGGAGCTGGATCGCAAGATCATTGTAATAAGAACCTTTGATTTCGCCGGCTGACTTTACTTCATATAATTCGGTTTTGCCTCTTTGCCGCTTCAATATATCGGTGACCACAGTAATCCCGTCGGACTCGAAAGCACCGCCGAAAACAGTGGCTCCGCGATTGACAAGGGCAGTGGTGAGGCGGAGTCTTACGTCCATTGGTACATCGAGAGGAACTTCCACACCGCCTTTGAACATTTTTCTGGCGAAAGTTTTAGCCTCCAGTCCTTCCTGCAGCCTCTGCGCCCTGGAAGGAACAGTGTGCCAGTAATTATGGCAGTGCTTGTAAAGATAGAGATACTTGGGACAGGAAATGCCGTCCCTGATCAGGGTTTTAGTAAGTTCCAGTAGTTCCATGTTGTTCCCTGAGTATTGAATCCTGAATCGAGTAAACTATACTAACTTACAAACTTCATTCAGTGAAAGAGCGATTATCTGAAACATCGCCATCGCAAATTACATGTTTTGCAGTTTTTTCAGGGCGTCTTCTTCAGTGGGGATAGTTTCCAGCAGAGTGCAGATCTTGGTGATCGCCAGAAGTTTAGCGATTCTGGGGTTGACGCCGGCAAGCAGGAGACTTCCATTGATTTTCTTGACTTTCCAGTAAAGATCTATGATGGAATTGAGGGCTGAACTGTCAATCCAGTCTATTTCAGCCATACTCAGCATCACTTTTTTCAGTTCTTCAAAAGTCAGGCCTGAGATGATGGTGTTGAATTCAATTTCACTGTGAAAGTCGAATTCCCCTGCAATCTTCAGAATCGTGACACCTGAAATAGATTCTTTGCTGATTTTCATAAATACCTGCAATTCAAGTATAATCCAGGAGAGGAAAATATGCAATTGATTTGCAGATTGTCGCTTAATCGGCTATGATTGAAAGCTTTTTCGGCAGAGATCCGTCCTGATAATAAATATAGTCAAAATCCCTGAAAACGATTTTTTCCTTGATCAGTCTGGAGAATTTTCCGCCATCCAGCTTCAGCCCCTCGTTTTCTTCCTGCCTGCAGGTGAGATCCACCGGGATTTCAAATACATTTGAGAGGGTTTTCACCGAAATTCTGAGATCTACTTTCTGATTGGGCAGGGCATTGATTCTGCTATCCGGCATGATCTTGAGCTCATAGGCTTTAATTCCTGGAATCAGCGGCATGGCCAGTTTGCTGATATAGATGATTTTCCCGGAAAAATGCTGCTTGTTTATGTTTATTTCTGCGGTCTGATCCAGAGCCACTTTCTCGATGTCCCGCTCCAGAACCTGGCAGCGGATCAAAAGGTCTGCCGGATCAATCACCGATCCCACGCTTTCAGAAGACCAGACCTGGGCTCCGGGAACCAGATCTCCGTTCCATCCTGTTTCCGGGTGCAGAAATATGCCGGAACAGGGCGCTTTCAGCTGGCACTTTTGCAGCCTCTCCGCCATCTGGTCCCTGCGCCTGGACAGCCTGTCCAGTTGAACATTCTGGGAATTTTCCTCGACAGTCTTCTGTTTTTCCTTGAAGGATTGTTCTCTTTTCAATTGCTCCAGGTTCGACTCCTGTTCTTCAAGCTGGCATCTGGCTTTGAAAAGGCCGAATTTAGACGGAGTTGAGCGCAGCAGTTTCAGGTCGATCTGCTGGATTTCCTGATCGATTTCCAGACCGTCCAGAGTGATGAGGTCGTTCTTGTATTCAAGAACTGAAAAGAATCCCCTTTCTCTTAGAATGTTCTCAAGGCTGTTTTTGTCTTTGGTGTACCTGATCTGCAGGTCGAGCGAACTCACATCCAGCTCATTTTTCCTAATCTCCCTGGTATCGGCACCGGCCCTGGTGAGATCGAAACTCAGCTGCTGCACCTCGAGTCCGTATTGGCCGGCCTCCAGCATCCCCTTACTTTTGCAGAGTTCCACATCTTTGTCTGCTCTTGTTTTTTCTGTATCGAGCTGGAAATTCACTACCTCGACACTCATCCCGTCCAGCCGCTGCATCATGTCTGCCGCATTCAAGGTCACCACAATTTCATCTGTTTTAACCTCTTTGCCTTCCTCGACCATTGTATCTATCTTGGCCCAGATTTGTGGAGGCACCTGAATTTCAAGTTCCCTGCTGGCGATCAGATCCCCTTCCAGGTTCAGAAAAATCGGAAGCAGGGCTTTGCGTTCCAGCGTAATGGTCTCAGCTGCAAAAACTATCAACGGCGATAATAAAAAGAACAGGAACAGTCTCAGATGATGCCTCCGAATGTATTGATGATCTCGTATTTCAGCTTGTTATAGCTGATGATTGCGTTCAGGAGTTCCACCTGAGCGCTGGTGAGCTTCTGCTGTGCGTCCTGCAGATCCAGGGAAGAAATCAGACCTTTCTGAATGGCGATGCGGGCATATTCCTGGTTCTCGCTGGCACTCTCCAGCCTTTTCTTCGAAACTTCCAGCGAGCGTTTGAGAGTCTCATAGCGCCGTACGATTTCCCTCCTCTCAGATTCTGAATTCTGTTTTTTCTCCTGATTTGAAAGTTCTTCCCGTTCCACAGAAAGATCTGCATCCTTATATGAGACCGCGTTTTTCTGCTCACCAAGATAGAATGAATACGAGAGACTGCCGGAAAAAGTCCTGGAATTTCCGCTCTGGAAAGTCGAGGTCATGGATAAATCCCCGGGCAGGTCGTTTCGGGCGGATTTCAACTGAAGCTTTTTCTGATCAAGAGAGAGGTCGGAAAGCCTTACGTCAAAGGATGGATTCATGGGAATGTTTACCCAGTCATACGCTTCTGCGGTCAGCTCCTGGTTTATCTCCAGTGTGTCGGAAAGGGGATAGCCGATCAGGATTTTAAACTGGTCAATAGCATCGTCCAATGATTTTTTACTTTGATCGACGCTGTTCTCCTGGTCGAGGTAATTGACCTCAGCATTCAGGAGGGAGATTTTGTTGATGGATCCCAGCTCGAACTTGGCTTTGTAATATTCATAGTTGTTTTTCCATTGGTCCTGCGATTCCATCTGAACTGCCAGATTTTTTTTCTCCTGCACCAGACCGAATGCGGAGTTGATGACCTTGAGCTTGAAAGATTCTCTCGACTTGGTGAACGAAATCATTTCTTCCTCCCGCTGCAGGTCCAGGATCCGTTTCTTATAATCCGTCAGGCTGGACAGGATGTCGGAAGAAAGGGTCAGAGTGTTGCTTTTCGAGTTTATAGTGTTCAGCTGTTCGCTCTTTTCGTAGCTGAGGCTCAGGCCGTCTGTGAGCGTCTCTGCAATGGACAGGCTGCGGTTTAGGGAGTCGTCACCCGAAATTGTGAGTCGCGGTTTGTATGCATAGTAAGACAGATCAATCTGAAACTGGCTGACTCTGTGCCCGATCTCTTGCTGCCTGTATTCCGGGCTGTGGGAAAGTGCGTAATCCAGAATAGAGGAGATTTTTGCGGGAGTTTCGCAGTAAGCCGGAACGAGTGCCAGCATTGCCGGCAGGAACAGACTTATGAAATGGATTCTATCCATATTTCCTCCGTTACTCATATCTCAATGCTTCTATCGGTTCCACTCTGGAAGCCCTGTATGCAGGATAGATGCCGAAAAAAACCCCGACACACACTGAAACCAGTACTCCACTGAAGATCCCGCTGAAGCTGATAATCACTTTCCAGCCTGTATAGAGCATCACCAGTCTGCTTGTGATGATTCCCAGCACGATCCCGATCACTCCGCCGGTGGACGACAGGACCAGCGATTCGAACAGAAAATTCAGCACAATGTCCCGCCTGGTTGCCCCCACGGCTCTGTGAATTCCGATTTCCTTTGTCCGCTCCATCACATTGGCGAGCATGATGTTCATGATTCCGATGCCTCCGATCAGGAGGGAAAGGGACGCGATCAGAAGCATTACCAGATTGAAGATTTCCTGCGTTTTCTGGGACTTTTTTAATAGTTCCAGCGGTGCGGTCGTTTCCACGTCCAGAATCCCGCCATGTCTTCTTTTGAGGGTCTTGGAGACAAGGTCTTTGCGTGCTGCCAGATTGTCGGAAGAGGTGAGCCTGATCACAGCTCCGCTCAAACGGTGATAAGGCGGGCTTTCTCCGTAAAACGGGAACATGTGGTTCACCAGTTCGAGCGGGAAATAAACTTCATTTTCCGAACCCATCAGTTCAGTGCTCTCATCCTTGACTTTCTTCTGGGCTGGGTTTTCTGCAGTGACTCCGGTGATCTGGAAGATCTCGTCCTCAATCCAGACATATTCACCTTTGCAGGGCAGGTTCCCATAATATTTCCTTTTCAATTTTTCGGGTAAAATGACTCCCCTGGTGAATTCACTGAATTCCGAGAAGTCCGACCCTTCACAGAAATTCTTGCTGATCAGCTTGAAGAAATTCTGATCCACTGCTTTGAGCTTGAACTCGTCTGTAACCTTCCTGCCATTCAGGGTGAGGCTTTTTTCCACTTCAAGGTAGCCGGAATAGGACTCGATGAACGGGTATGATGCTGTCAGAAAATCCAGATCCTCATGGCACAATCCGAATGAACTGACGCTCTTCGCTTTCAGGAGGTCCTGTTCCGGAATTTCTTTTTTGGCCTTGACCATGATGTTTTTCAGCCCGAGGGTGGAGATTTGATTCAGGATCTCTTCCTTGGCTCCCGAACCGATGGCCAGCATCGTGATGAAAGCCACCAGACCGAAAATTATGCCGAGCATCGTGAGCAGCGCTCGCAGTCTGTAGGAAAGAAGATTTCTGAAAGCTTCGTAAAGTCTTTCTCTCATTCGGTTTCGCTCTCCGGGAGCTGGATTGCTTCACCAGCTCCTATTCCTTTGCCGATCAGGAACTCTTCCTCATTCCTGTCTGCGATCTCAACTCTTTTTTTATTTTTCCGGGAGGTCAGAACATAGTAACCTTTCTCATCCTTGAAAACCGCCTCGCTGGGAATCGCTACAGCATCAGGAATTTCTACGGCAATTATCTGGAAATCCACCTGTGCTTCAGGCTGAAATTTCGGAGATGTCTGGTCCACTGAAATCTGGATCTGAAACGAATTGGTATTTGAATTACCTAAAGGGCTTCCTTTCTGGATATAAGGGTCGATCTTCAATACTTTGCCGCTGAATTTCTCATCCGGGTTTTTCGAGAAATAGAACAGCACCGGCTGCCCGATTTTTACCAGGTTCAGGTAGCGTTCCTCCAGGTAACCTTTCAAGGCCAGATTATTCACGTCAGTGATTGCCATGAATGATTCATAGGGCCAGAGTTCGTCGCCTTCCTTGATCTTGGCGGAACCATTGTTGGTCCAGCGTTTGAGGCGCAAGGCATAGCCGGAAATCGGGGCTTTGAAAGTCATTTTGTCGATGGTCCGGACCTGGGAATCATAGTTGAATTTGGCGTTCTCGAATTCGAGCATAGTGCGCTTTTTTTTAAGAGCAAACGATTCCAGGCTGTTTTTCTGATTCTTCAGGGCTTTTTCATACTCGCAGCTGGCTTTTTGATAGGCGAGTTCCTTTTGAAGCCGTTCCAGTTTAGGAGAGCCTTCAAGCTCCTTATCTTCTTCAATTTTCAGGAGAATCAATTCCGTTTCGTTTTGCTGCAGAGCGTCCTCGGAATCCTGAAGTTCGTTCCTGGAGATGAAACCCTTATCAAAGAGTTCCCGGTTGCTTTTCTCTTTTTCCATGAGCAGCTGATTCAAAGCAGAGAGTTTTTCCTTTTTCAGGGCCAGTTTTTTCAGACTGGTCGGGTTGGCTGAGCATGCCAGCTCGTATTCAGTCTCCGCAATTTCAAGCTTTTTTTTCAGGTTGTCCAGGGAAATATCCACCGACTGCCGTAGTTTATCCTCTTCGTCTGCAAGCAGCTCTACTTCTGAACTTTTCTGGGAAAGGGCATCTTCCCTGTCTTTCAACCTTTTATCCAGATCCTCATTGGAAAACACAGCCATCACTTCATCTGTTTTCACTTCACTGCCATCCTGGGCGAGTGTATCTGCCTTTCCCCTTGAAACATTGGACAGGAAGACGCTTTTCAGCGAATAAAACTCTGCCATGCCCTCCAGCTTTTTCACGAACTTCTTTTTAGCAACCGTTATTTTTTTGAACTTGGTAATCGTTCCTGAGCGGTCGGATCGGGCAATCGCGCTTCCGCTGATGTTCCCGTAAACCGTCATTCCAGGCAGCAGGTCAATTCCGGAAGCTTCGAAAACAGCATGACCCTTGATTTTCCGGACTCCTTTCCTGTCGTTCCTGTCATAGGATGCCACAGGGCTCAGATAGCTGATTTCAGCGGTCAGCAATTTATCCGGATAAGGCAGCAGATGAAATTCAACCTGACTCCCGACTTTGAACTCCCTGCTGTAAAATTGCGGAATCTGGAATTCCACCCTGTACTTTGAGGCGCCCTGCACTTTGGCATAGATTAGTCCTTCCCAGAGCGTAGTGCCTTTCATGACTTTCCGTGATTCACCACCGATCCAGGTTTTTTCCAGCACCAGGAATCCGGATGAAGGCGAAGTGATGCTGGATTCCTGCAAAAGCTTCTCAAGGCGCAGAAGACTTTTCTGCTTCAGGGAAAGTGTGATCTCATAATTTATCCTGTCGATCTCCTGATTTTTGTCAAAGGACTGCAGCTCTACTTTACACTGCTCGAGCTGCTGTTTTTGAGCGGAGAGCTCAGCGGCTTTCGATTTATTGGTAAGTTCCGGCTGATCATTTTTAAGCGCGAAATCCTGCCTTAATTTTTCAAGCTCGATCTTAGCCACCTGCACTTCTTTACTTTTCTGGGATACTTCCTCGCTGGAAATATAGCCTTTTTCCGCAAAACCCAGCGTATCTTTCAGTTGAATAGACAGATCTGCAAACTTTTTTTCAGACTGAGCTATTTCCCTGCGCATGGGGATCAGGGTTTTCTCTTCAGGTTTCAGGTTTTTCAGTTCCTCTTCCACGACAGCGACTTCATAGGATGCGAATTTGATTTCATTTAACAGCTGAATCCGCTCGATTTCCTTATCCAGAAGCTCTATCTGACGATTCAGATTCAAGGTCTCGATTTCTGTAGTGACTCCGTCCAGCTCATTTTTGATTTCTTCCGTGGAAAACCGGGCGATAATCTCACCGGTCTTGATAAAACTGCCTTCGTCCCTGATGTCTACAAGGATCGATTCGCTGGGACTGCAGAGGCTGTGCGAGACGAGCGGTTTCAGTTCTCCGGCGAAGATCAGGGATTTTTCCTGTTTTATTTCCGCACTTTTGAACACACTCCGCCCGCAGCCAAATACAAGCAGCAGGAACACAAAAAAAAGCAGGAGAGATTTATTGCTTTGCATTAGATATTACCTATCGGGCAGCGCCAGGGAAAAGTATAATGATTTTTAAAGGTCAGGCTGCAAACCGACCGATAAGAAAGATAGATGAAACTGAAATCATTGCTGTTATTTCTATTCGTTTCACTGGCATTCACCGGCTGCATCTTCAAGAGGAGCGGGGATATCATTTTTCCTGCTGCTGATACGCCATGGCATTTCAGCATTGAAGCCACTATTTTCAACATCACTGCCGTTGTTCCACAAGGCAGGACCGCATTCAACGATGTTGATGCCGCTTCGGAAAATCCATATTACCTGGCTTTGCCTTTCAACCCTTCCGCATATTCCGGACCCTCAGGCGCTTATCCCGCGGATGTAAAGAATCTCTGGGTGCAGATCGTGAACACTGTTAATCAGAGGAGCTGTTACGCCCAGTGGGAAGATGTCGGGCCATGGTTTGTCGACGACTGCAACTATGTATTTTCAACTGACGGCAAGATCAGGCCGGCCACTGAAAGCCTGTTCGGTAAAACTGCAGGAATCTTCCTGCACAGTCAGAATCAGACTGTCAGGACTGTCCTGAACAAGGCGGGCATCGATCTTTCTCCAGCCACAGCCGAATATCTCGGGATCAGCGGCAAAGGGCTGGTCCACTGGCGGCTGGTCGATCAGGATAGCGTACCGTTCGGACCATGGAGCCAGAAGATCAGCACCACAGCCCCTCATTACAAGAGCAAAGTTCAGTTCAGTGTCTGCAACTAGTGGTCCGCCACACTTAAATTTGTGATTTCAGCCGGAGTGCCGGGGATTCGGATGCAAGGCGCGGTGAGGAAGAAAATGTGGTGCATTTTCGACGAACCGCAACGCAGCAGACGGATCGCCGCCACCCGGCAATCAACGAGGGATGAAACATGATATCGGTCAGCTTCTTTGTCGCGGCTGTCGCGGCAACCAGCCCAGGTTGCCTTGTCGCCGCTTCGCGAATCTGTCTCGATCTCATGTTTCTGAAAGCACAAATTTAAGTGTGGCGGACCACTAGCAGCCTCTTATCTAAAGATTGGAGAACGTGGGGCACTTTCGGCAAAATTCTTGCATTGAACATGCCTGATAGGATAAAGTCATACTGAAATCTGAACTTAGCTTAAGGTGCTCCAATGACTAAATGGACTTTCATTTTTGACGCTGATGACACACTCTGGGAAAATCAGGAGCTGTTCGATCATTTTGAGGAAAAGTGGGCTATACTGGTAAAGGAATTCGGCCTGGAGATCGAAAAAGCCAGGCCCAGGCTTCATCAGCTTGATGCAGAATGTTATCAGCTGGGAAAATTCGGGAATGTTTTTTTTCTCTCCAGCATGGAAAAGGTTTTCACGGAATTTCTTACTTCACCTGAACAGGCGATCCGGAAAGTCCGCGAACTGCATGACGGCATCTTTCTCTCGCCTCCCAAAGTATTCTCTGAAATTCCAGGGGTGCTCGAAACTTTGAAAAAGAAGGCGAATCTCTATCTTCTTACCAAAGGCGAACTGTCCACGCAACGCAGAAAGATCGAGCAGAGCGGACTGGAGCACCATTTCAATGGGTTCATCGTTACCAGCCGGAAGGATGTGGACACCTACAGAAAGCTGGCCCGCCAGTATGCCCTGGATCCAGCCAGCACTGTGATGGTCGGAAACAGTCCGAAGTCCGATATCAACCCCGCACTCAACGCAGGCTGGTGGGCCATCTTTTATCAGCGCCGGCTGCTCTGGCATCTGGAAGCAGAGGAACTGGTTGAAACACCCAGAATGTTTATCATCGATAATCTGGCGGAAATAATTTCCATCGCCGAAAAAATGCAGGGAAAGCCATAACTTCCAGTCAGGAAACCAGTTGACCGGGACAGCAGTCGAATTCCGGAACACTCTGAATGCCACTGCAGTGGAAGGTTAGCGGTATTGAAATTACCTTGACAACTGTCCTGCATCTCACTACAATACAACTCTACAAAATGTGAAGACGATCTTCGCATTTAGATGGGATAGAGAGGGGTGAGTTGGGAATGGCAGAAGTCAGGGTCGAAAAAGACGAACCTTTGGAGAAGGCTTTGAAGCGCTTCCGCAAGAAGTGCGAGCTTTCCGGGATCCTGTCTGAAATCAAGAAGAGGGCGCATTATGAAAAGCCTTCTGAGAAGAAGAAGAGAAAGATCCAGGAAGCCCGTCGCAAGATGCGGAAAAAGATGATGAAAGAAAGAAAGTATTCCTGAGCGGTAAATCCGATGAAGAAAATATTGGTTGCACTTTTGACTGCAGGCGGCGTTTTCTGTGTGACATTCGGGATTTACAAAATGTACATGAATTATCTTTATAAGGAGATAATCTAGATTTGAATCAGTTCTGACTAAAAAAAAGGGAGGGATCCGACCCCTCTCTTTTTTTATCGAGTCATCTGCATGAGGCTCTATGGGATTAGTTCCGAGGCACGTTATTGACGAAATTGTCAGCCGGGTCGATCTGCTCGAACTGGCTGAAAAATACCTGAGTCTTGAAAAAAGCGGATCTAATTTCAAGGGGCTTTGCCCGTTCCATTCTGAAAAGACTCCCTCATTCATGATCAGCCCGGAGAAGCAGATCTATCACTGCTTCGGGTGCGGCGCAGGCGGGAATGTGCTTAAATTCCTGATGCAGATCGAAAACCTGAGTTTTTACGAAGCGATCAAGAGACTGGCCCAGGTCACGGGCATCAGCCTCAAATTCGATGAGAAACTGATGGACGAGGAAACCCGCAATGCCGAGAAAAAGGAGCGGATGAAAAAGCTCCTGGCCAGGGTAACCCAGATTTACCGCTCTCAGCTCAGCCAGCATCATGACGGCATGAATTATTTTCTAGCCAGGGGACTCACCCCAGAGACTCTCGACAGATTCAGCCTGGGATATGCTCCACCCAGCGGAGCGGTTGCGAGAAGCAGCGAGTTCACACCTGAACAGAGGGATCTGCTGGCTGAAGCCGGAGTTCTGCAAGGAGAGGCTGCCGACTGTTATGAAAAATTTTCCGGCAGGGTGATTTTTCCTCTGCAGAACAAGCAGGGAGAGGTGATCGGTTTCGGAGGCAGGATCATTGTGGAGAAGAATGCCGCTAAATATCTCAACTCTCCTGATTCTCTGCTTTTCAAGAAGGGTGAGAATTTTTATGGCATGCTGCAGTGCGCGCAAGGCATCCGGCAGAAGAACGCTGCCCTCCTGGTCGAGGGATATCTGGACCTGATTACACTGGTTCAGGCAGGTGTCGACAATGTCCTCGCCACGCTGGGGACAGCTCTTACTCCTCATCAGGCCAGAACTCTGAAGCGGATGTGCCGTGACATCTTTATTCTCTATGACAATGACGAGGCAGGCATCAAAGCTTCGCTGCGCTGCGGGGAAATTTTCGCCAAAGAGGGGGTGCTGGTATCGATCGTCAGAATCCCCGGGGCTAAAGACCCAGATGAGTTCATCAGGAAGTTCGGGCCTGAGAAGCTGGAGGAAGTTCTCAGAAAGAAGGTTTCCTATTTTGAGGTGAAGCTTGAGTTCCTGAATCGTGGAATCGACCTGGAAAATATCATTGACCGCAAGCGGCTTTATACTAATCTGAAGCAAGTGTTGACAGAAGTCCTGGAGTTTTCGGAATTGCTGTACGAAGACCTGCTCACGCTCTGGTCTTCAGAATACCGGGTCAGGAAAGAGCTGCTGAGGATTGAAAGCATCTCAATCCAGTCTGAAAAAAAACTGAAAAAAATCCTTGACGAACCGAAACCTATGGATAAAATTGAGAGAGAAGTTCTGCGCATGGCCTTGAATTTTGAAGAATACAGGGAAAAGCTTAAGTCCCTGGGGTCGCAGAGCGAGGATTTTTTCAAGGACGAGAGTCTCAAGGAGATTACCAGACAGATTATCAGTTCAGACAATCGAGCCGGCTGGATGAGGGAGCTTTCAGAAAAAGCGGTCCAGACCTTTACGGAGCTCACTTTTTCTCCTCCGACCGGGCTGGAATCCAGCGATTACTGGATGGGGCATATCTCAAAGCTTGAGCAGCGCTTGAAAAATGAGCAGCTGAAAAATATTAGACAAAAAATCAGCCAGGCCGAAGAGGCTGGTGACTATGAGGCGGTGCAGAAATGGCAGGAGCTTTATCTGAAGCTTTCGAAAAACCTACAACCCAATGGATGAAAAACATGAAAAAGACCAGCAAAGAAAAGACCAAGGCTAAGACTCAGACTGTGGTTGCAGCAGAGGACCCAGGGACACTGGCCATCAAAGTCGTGGAGCAGATTTCCTCTGAGAACGGGAAGAAAAAAGTCTATACTTATAAGGAAATCAACGAAATCATCCCTGAGGGACTGGATCCGGAAATACTGGATGAAGTAGTGACCAGATTGATGGACCGCGGTGTAGAGATTGTAGACACTGAAGATCAGAAATTCGAAGAAGAGATTGAACATATCATTCTGACAGACGACAAGTTCCGCCAGAAGTTCCTGCCTGACGAGAAAGTGCTCGACGCTGTCAAGCTTTATCTGCGCAACATCGGCCGTGTCAAGCTCCTCACAGGTCTGGAAGAGGTGGAACTGGCCAAGAAGATCGAGAAAGGCGACAAGAATTCAGAGCGGAAGCTGATCGAAGCCAATCTCAGGCTTGTGGTATCAGTTGCCAAGAAATACACCAGGCGAGGCCTGTTTTTCCTGGACCTGATCCAGGAGGGCAATCAGGGCCTGATCAAGGCAGTCAAAAAATTCAAATACAGGAAGGGTTTCAAGTTTTCCACCTATGCCATCTGGTGGATCAGGCAGGCCATCACCAGAGCCATTGCAGACCAGGCGAGGACTGTTCGTATCCCTGTACACATGGTGGAAATAATCAACAAGCTGAGCAAGATCTCCAGACAGCTCCTGCAGGAACTGGGCAGAGAGCCGCTGGTGGAGGAAATCTCAGGCAAAGCCAAGATGACTGTTGAGAAAGTCAAAGAAATACTCAAGATTTCCCAGGAACCGATTTCCCTGGAAACTCCTGTGGGCGAAGAGGAAGACACTCATCTGGGCGATTTCGTGGAAGATAAACGTGCCAAATCCCCTGCAGAAAGCGCTTTTCATACCATGCTGCGCGAGCAGATCAATGATGTGCTCTCCACTCTGACTACCCGTGAAGGCAAAGTGCTCAAATACAGATTCGGGCTCTGCGACGGCTGCCCGCGCACACTGGAAGAAGTGGGACAGATCTTCGGCGTGACCCGCGAACGCATCAGGCAGATCGAAGCCAAGGCTCTGCGCAAGCTTAGGCATCCCAGCAGGAGCAAGAAGCTGCGCGAATTTTACGTGGATTGAGAAGGAATTCATGTTAGCCTATAAAGGAACTTTAACCAACCGGATCGCCAAAACCGGCTTCCAGTATCCTGACGAATACCGCGCCGAGCGCGACGTGGAGCTGAACAAGAAGGGCATCCACACCTGCTCGGATCCTTATGTGGTTTTCCTATACGGCCACTGGGAAGAACTGTGGCTCGTGGACATCGATGTAGTGGAGACCAAGCATCACGTGCTGCTCGGGAATTACGTAAAATTCTTGAAGAGGCTGGATTTCAAGGACGGGCTGGCGCTCACCAAGGACAGGCCGCTCTTCGCCTATTACTGGGCTGTGAATTTCCTGGAGAAGCTGACCGAGGATGAACTCAAGCTGATCATGCAGAACATCTTGGAAAACGAGGAATGCGTGATTTCCTGGGCAGAGAATATCGCGCTTTTCATTCCTGAGCTTTCCAATCAGATCATCACTCCGCGTTATGCCTATCTCTGGAAGATCGAGGGTTTCCCCATGAACAGCAGGCTGGAGACACTGGCCCAGGAATACGCCCGCCTCTCCAAGGGGATGTGGAATGCCAAATCCCATCTCAGCGTCTCCCAGACCCCTGCTTCACTGAGTCCGGGACAGATCCAGATGCCGTTTACCGGAAAAAAATAACTTTTAAATTACCCCTCAAATTTAATTTCTTGCAAGATAGGAATTGATTCCTAAATTGTATACATTCCAGTACTAAGTAATAAATTGATTGTCATCCTACAGGTTAAAATGTATAATCATTGTAGATACAGGAGGGGATATGGTGCTTAAAATTCAGAAATGGGGGAACAGCCTGGCTCTGCGGTTGCCCAAGGCATTGCTGCAACTATTGGGCGTGGGCTGCGAGACTGCTGTTGACGTACAGGTTGAGGATGGAAGGATCATGATTCTTCCCCTGAAGAAAAAAATGGATCTCAACGAAATGTTGAGCAAAATCGACAAGCACAATCTGCATGCCGAAGAATGGGAAGTAAAATCCCGCGGCAGGGAAGCTATCTGATGGGTATAAAATACGTACCTGAGCGTGGCGACATTGTCTGGCTCAGTTTCGATCCCCAGGCCGGGCATGAGTATTCAGGCCGCAGACCTGCCCTGGTGCTGTCACCATTTTTATATAATGAAAAAACCGGACTGGCGATATTCTGCCCGATAACCTCCAGAATCAAAAGCTATCCTTTCGAAGTCCTGATTCCGGGGGATCTTTCTGAAATTGAGGGGGCAATTCTCTCAGATCAGGTCCACAGTCTGGACTGGCGAGTACGCAAGGCTCTATTCATCTGCAGGCTTCCGGAAGAGATCACGGCAGAAGTCCTGGAAAAGCTCGGGCTGCTGCTGGAGCTGGGATCTTTCTCTTGACATGAGGAAGTTATGATGCTTTACGACAAGGCGGTTTTGTCTCAGCCAGTCTGGCGCGAGTAACTTTTGCCTTGCTTTTTTTCTGCAGCATTCTCAGCTCATCGGTTCCTTTTTTCCAGAACAGCAATTGCTCATCAATGCTCATATCCTTGATCTTTTTCCAGACCATTTCAGCTCCCCGCCTCTTTAACTGTACGCAATCAAAATCCTTTTTCATCCACATACCTCCTGCGGAGAATGAATAAAAATAGCCTGGTATCCTTTGAGAACATTGACGGCATTGTATTTCGGAATCTTCTGGTAATGAACAATGTGCTTGAGATTCCAGCTGATAATCCCGTTACATCCCGAAGAAGTGCAGATTGCCACATGGAGAGCATCGTCAAAGTGTCTTCTGGAAAGGATTCCTGCTTTGAAATAGGCCTGCTGCAGTTCATAAGCCTCACGGGTGACATCAACAAGTTCACAAGCTCCAAGCATGTTATCGAAAAAAGCAATCACTTCTTTCGGAGCTGCTTGGATTTCCTGTCGCACCAGTTCGGAGGTTGTCAGAATAAACGTATTTTTTGCAGCCTGGTCAAAAAAGGCTCTGCTGATCTTTTGAAATTCAACGTCAAATACTCCTCCGAACACGGAAGTATCAATATAAAGTCGTTTTAATTTTGACATCTTATCATTTTACAAAAAATTTCAGCTCTTCTCAAGGTTCCTAATTTGTTTTGCCATTATTTTATACTGAGAGGACTTGGGATTCCTGATTGCTCTCACAGTTAGTTCAATTGATGCAGGAGACAGCATCAGCAGCCCATTCCACTCGAAAATTGACTGGGAAATACGCTTCAAGATGTAGAATACGATAAAGACAGCGTAATTGTACTTGTGCAATTTCTCGAATTTATCGTCGCTGGGAGTTAACAATATGAAAAAGGCAGTTCGGTTTGGACAGATTCTCAGCCAGATAGCGAAAAGATATGCGAAGAAAGCGGAAATAATGGGAAGATAGAAGTAGTGATGATAAATGGTTTGAATTATCTTTTCATGCATTGCGCCTCCTGGGTTGAAGGTTGTTAAATAATATCTTATGAAACCTGCCGATATTGTTAACAGTTTATTGAAATCAGGATAATTCTGTCAATTTGAGGTTTTCTGATGAATTTTGACGGTTTCGAGCCAGTATTTTTTCTCCACTCAACTGATTATTGGATTACAACCGCCCGGGTAAATCATGAGTTAGCTGCTAAAAATCGACCTGCAGTGTCCTTCAGATGTCCTACAATTGAGCTACAGGGCTTTTTTGCCGAAAATCGTGGAAAAATCGGAGAGCATTACCATAGTGCACTTCAATTCCAGGATTTTTCCAGCAGTTCGCGGCAGCCGACAAAATGGACGGTCATCCCATCTAGAGTGCGGACATATGGCTTGACTGTCCCGGGAGATACGACGAAATTGTCTCCATCCGGGTAGAAACCCCGGAAAACTCTCAGGGACTCAGTCTCAAGACGATCAGGGTTGATCTTGCACTCAAAGGCTTCGACCTTTCGGCCGCGGCTGAGCACAAAGTCCACTTCCCGGCCTGATTTGTCGCGCCAGTATCCGAGTCCATGCTCACCAGCCGAAGTACGCAATGCATCAAGAACCAGGTGCTCCCAGAGCAGACCGCGGTCTGTGTCGCGGATTTCTGAAGATCCGCGGACAAAGGAAACGAACCCGGTATCAAAGGCATACACTTTTGGCCTTTTGAGCTGCTCGCGACGCCCTCCACCATGAAAGGGAGGAAGCGCGAACAGCGCGCAGGCTACGGACATGGCTTCCAGATGAGCTTTCACTGTCGGCCTGCTGAGGTCGCATTCCCGGGAAAGGGCTGAATAATCAACTGTGCCGCCGCTCTGCCGCAGCATGAGACGCAGAAGATTCAGAAATCCGGTTCTTTCCCTGATTCCGAAAAGTTCCTGAATATCCCGGGCATAAAAACCGTCCAGCCATTCGCTGAAAAAAGCATGATCGGGTTTTTCCGCCAGCAGCTGCTCCGGAAGGCCCCCGTTCAACAGGCGGCGGTCCAGATCCATGGTGGAGAAGCCGTCAGCGCACTCCGTCCAGAGCACGGGAGTCAGATTGACAACTGTTTTTCGTCCGGTCAGGCTGTCGCGGAACTTTCCTGTTGCCGCAAGAGTGGATGAGCCTGTTGCCAGAACGTGCAGTCTGGGAAAAACATCGGCTGCAATCTTCATGACCCTGGAAGGATCTTTCAAACGATGGATTTCATCAAGTATCAGAATTCCATCCTGGGGCAATGAACTCAGAAAATGCTCAGGGTCTTCCAGTCGCCGTTCGTCGGATGGCAGGTCGCAGTTCAGGCAGACGGCTCCGGCCAGCATTTTTGTCAGAGTTGTTTTGCCGACGCGGCGCACTCCTGAAAGCCAGACAAGCGGTCTCTTGCTCCAGGCCGCATGGATGAGGGAAAGCCAGTAAGGTCTTTTAATCATGCAAGTATATTTACCAAATAGACGGCTATTTGTCAAGTATGTTTGCAGATCAGCGCGCTACGTTATCTTACAATAAAAAACCCGCCATACGACGGGTTTTGCTTGAAGTTCTCATCCTTTAGGACGCTTCGGGGGTAAGAAGCTGTAAAGTCCTCACGAGGTTCGGACTTAACAGCTTCTATACGGTCGCCACCATTACAGCCTTGATCGTGTGCAGGCGGTTTTCGGCCTGGTCGAAGACAAAGGAATATTTGCTCTCGAACAGCTCGTGGCTGACTTCGTTCTCGTGGACTGCGGGCAGGCAGTGCAAAAAGATCGGGTGCTCCTTGCCTGTAGCCTTGATCAGAGCCATGTTCACCTGATAGGGCCGCAGCTTTTCCACGCGCTCCTTGATGCCTGGCTTGTCTTCTTCGCCCATCGAGACCCAGACGTCCGTGTAGAGTACGTCAGCTCCCTTGGCCACTTTTTTCGGGTCCTCGCCGAACTCGATCACTGCACCGGTTTCCATGGCCACGCTGTTCGCATACTGGATCAGTTTCTCTTCAGGCCAGAGTTCGCGTGGAGCTGCCATGCCGAAGGTCATGCCCATCTTGGCGCAGCCGATCAGCAGTGTGTTGCCCATGTTGTTGCGGCCGTCGCCGCAGTAGACGAACTTGATCCCGCGTAATGTACCGAATTTTTCCTTCACAGTCAGCAGGTCGGCCAATACCTGGGTGGGGTGGAACATGTCAGTCAGTCCGTTCCAGACCGGCACGCCCGCGTATTTAGCAAGCTTTTCCACCACTTCCTGGGAGAAGCCGCGGAACTGGATGCCGTCGAAATAACGGCCGAGCACTCTTGCGGTATCTTCAACTGATTCTTTCTTGCCGAGCTGGATGTCATTCTTGGAAAGATATTCGGCATGTCCGCCTTCATCCACGACAGCTGCTACAAATGCGCAACGGGTGCGTGTGGAAGCTTTTTCGAAAATCAGGGCAATGTTTTTTCTGTTCAAGGCATTACCCAGAATTCCCATCCGCTTATTTTGCTTTAAAGTAGCGGAAAGGTCTAGCAGGTATTCGATTTCCGCTGGTGTGTACTCCATGAGAGAGAGAAGGCTGCGTCCTTTGAGATTGAAGGGCATGAGTCCTCCTGTTAATGATTTGGGTTAATCTATCATTGTGCCCACGGGATTGTCAAGGAACTAGTGGACTGTAAACATAGTTTTAATGCTTGGCCAGCGCTTGATAAATCATGTTAGTGACCGGATCAAGCCAACTGGCTGTCTGACAAAACTCTGTTAACACTCCACTAGGATGAGGCGTTTTCCAGGATGATAAGATACGGAAAGATACAAAAAAAATCCTTCAAAGCTCTTGACTCTCCGCGATCCCCGGGTATTATTCATTCAATAATACATCGGGGAGGAGCCTTGAAGAGACTGATCATAGCGCTGGCAATCCTGTATGTTTCGCTTCCGCTTATGGCTGATCCGCGTTTCAACTTTCCCTGGCCGTGGGGTGAAAAGGCCGGAACAGTCGCCGCAGAACTGAGATCAAATGTATCCGATTACCTCAAAGCCCAGCTTCCTTCGGCCACAGACGGACAGAAGGAATCCCTGAACGCGATCCAGACTGATCTCGGTACCGGTTTCCTCTGGACTCTGAATGACGGGAGCGCCTGCATTTTCTTCTCCAAAACCGACGGCAGCTCCTGGCCCTATGCCTTCAGCACCCAGGACCAGCAGATCATCTCCGACATCCTGGCAGCCCAGGACAAGATCAAGGACATTCTCTACAAGAAGCAGTATAAGGATTTCAAAGTCACCACTGGTTTTTTTATCAACATCAACAATGAAGTGGCTTTTGCCCTGGATATGGTCAACCAGGCAGGGGAAACAAAAGAAATCCAGTACGAAGGCAACCTCTGATCAAATAATCAAAGTGCGATCTCAAAAAGCTGGAGGATTGACCTCCAGCTTTTTTATTTGTAGAAAAATTCTGATTGTTTTCCATCCTTTCTGGGGAAATAATCCCCAGTCAGCAGCCTCCGGAAAATCATTTCTCCAGAAAGCTCAAGTCTTCCAGCCTCCAGGCACAGGGATTGCTAAAATTAATGCGGACAGTCAGGAGGTTTTGGCATGAGCGACAATCTTTTGAAAAAAGAAGACACAACAGAAGCGCCTGCAGATATGGAAAAGTTTAACGGGGCAGTGACTGAACTGATCGAAAAAAACAAGCCCAGGCTCGAGGAACTGAAGCGGAATTTTGATGCCTTTCTTCAGGACCAGAACGGAATGGATGACCTGAAAAAGAAAATCCTGGAGTCAGGAGTGCTTCCTGCGGACCTCTCCCGCGAACAGGCCGGGAAATATCTTGCCAGCATCCTGGACAACCTGAAAAAAGGCAATGATTTGAACGGCTTTGTGGAAGATTTCAAGACCCGTCTTTCTGAATGCAAAGCCTTGCCTGACCTGGAAAAATGCTTTGAAGAGACATACAATTCCTGCGCCGAGATCGAGAAGATTGTCAGGCAGTCGGCAGAAGGCATGTTTTCCCTGATGCTGGAGCAATACAGGACGGCTTCATTCGATAAAAAGGAACGCGAGGCCCTTAAGGCAGAGCTTGATAAGTACAGGAAACTCTCAGAAGAATACCTGGAAATGTCCAGAAGCCTCAAGAAGGATTACACCAGGATGCGGGAGAGGCTGACAAAGGAGAAGGATGAGATCGCGCAGACAGCCAATAAAAAACTGCTTTGCGATCTCCTGGAAGTGGCTGACAACCTCGAAGAAGCGCTGAATCAGTCGCGCAAGGAGCTGGACTGCGAAAAAAGCATGCATTTCAAAGGAGTAAGTCTGGTCTGGGACAGGCTTAAAAAAATATTCTCAGACAATCAGGTGAAAGAGATGGAAGTGATTGACAAGCCTTTTGACCCTGTTTTTCACGAAGCACTGGCTCAGGATCTGGAGTCAGGCAGGGATGAAGGCACGATCACTGAAATCTTTAAAAAAGGTTATTTCTATCGGGAGAGTGTGCTCCGTTCAGCCCTGGTAAGGGTGGCTGCGGGCAAACCAAAGATAGAGCAGACCCAATCAGAAAATCATTAAATAGGAGGCTGACATGAGCAAAATCATTGGAATCGATCTCGGAACTACTAACTCCTGCGTGGCTTACATGGAGGGCGGCGAAACCCACGTCATCCCTAATGTCGAAGGCGGCAGAACGACCCCTTCGATTTTGGCGTTTTCCAAAACAGGCGAGCGGCTGTGCGGTGTGGTCGCCAAGAAGCAGGCTGTGCTCAATCCTGAGCGTACAGTCCGCTCCATCAAGCGTCACATGGGTGATACCGACTTTTTTGTAAAAATCGACGACAAGCAATACACGCCGCAGGAAATCTCGGCTATGATCCTGCAGAAACTGAAGGCTGACGCAGAATCCTTCCTGGGCGAAAAGGTCACCAAAGCCGTGATCACTGTGCCCGCCTACTTCAACGACGCTCAGCGCAAAGCCACCCGCGACGCAGGCAGGATCGCCGGCCTGGAAGTCCTCAGAATCATCAATGAACCCACTGCTTCGTCCCTGGCATACGGACTGGACAAAAAGAAGGATCATAAGATTCTGGTGTACGATCTGGGCGGCGGAACGTTCGATGTTTCCATCCTGGAAGTCGGGGACGGTGTGTTCGAAGTGAAATCAACTTCAGGAGACACGCATCTCGGCGGCGACGATTTTGACCAGAAGATCATCGACTGGATGGTGACTGAATTCAAAAAAGATCAGGGCATTGACCTGACAAGCGATGCCAAAGCCTTGCAGAGGCTGAAGGACGAGGCGGAGAAAACAAAGATAGAGCTGTCCACAGTAATGGAAGCCACGATCAATCTGCCTTATATCACCGCAGACGCCAACGGCCCCAAGCATCTGGAAATGAAGCTGACCCGCGCCAAACTCGAAAGCCTGACCGAAGACCTGCTGGAGAGGACCAAGGCACCTATGAAGCGCGCTTTATCCGATGCCGGCCTCAATCCATCCGACCTGCACGAAGTGATTCTTGTGGGAGGCCAGACCAGGATGCCGGCAGTGGTTGCGCTTGTGAAGGAATTTTTCGGCAAAGAACCCAACAAGAACATCAACCCCGATGAATGTGTGGCTGTGGGAGCTGCGATTCAGGGAGCAGTGCTCGCCGGTGAAGTCAAGGATATTCTGCTCCTGGACGTGACCCCTCTTTCCCTCGGCATCGAGACCCTGGGCGGAGTGTTCACCAAGATTATCCAGCGCAATACAACTGTTCCCTGCAGGAAGAGCCAGATCTTCTCCACTGCGGATGACAACCAGTCCGCTGTCACCGTGCATGTGCTGCAGGGCGAGCGCGAGATGGCTTCAGACAACAAGACACTCGCCAAGTTCGACCTGATCGGCATTCCGAGCGCACCGCGAGGCATGCCACAGATCGAAGTGACTTTCGACATTGACGCTAACGGCATCATCCATGTTTCTGCCAAGGATCTGGGAACAGGCAAAGAGCAGAAAATCAAGATTGAAGTCTCCGACGGCCTGGCTGAGGACGAGATCCAGAGAATGCTGAAGGATGCTGAAGCCAATTCCGATGCCGACAAAAAGCGCAGAGAAACGATAGAAACAAAGAATCAGGCTGACACCTTGATTTATACCACTGAAAAATCGCTCAGGGAATATGGCGACAAGCTTCCTGCAGAGGAAAAAACCAAGATCGAAGCAGCGATTGAAGACCTGAAGAAATCCCTCAACTCCACAGATAAGGATCTGCTCAAGAAGAAAATGGAGAAACTGGCTCAGGCCAGCCATAAACTGGCAGAAATTATCTATTCCAAAGTGAATGCAGGAGGGCCGGGAGCCCAGACCGGCGGGCCTCAGCCTGAGCAGCCTGCCCAGGAAGATGGTCAGGGAAAAGACGAAAAAGTGGTGGATGCTGAATTTGAGTCTGTGGATGATAAAAAACAGTAAACAGTAAATAAGTCGTTGGGTAATAGGGTGAAAGAGTTTCTTCTTTCACCCTTGACCCTTCGAACTTCGAAGCATACAATGATCCCGCTAGAATTGCAGTTGATCTGGAGAATACTATGAATCGCGATTTTTACGAAGTGCTGGGTGTGCAGAAGAACGCCGGTGACGACGAGATCAAGAAGGCATATCGCAATCTGGCCCGGAAATATCACCCTGATGTCAATCCCAACAATAAGGAAGCCGAAGAGCGCTTCAAGGAAGTGAATGAAGCTTACGAGGTGCTTTCAGATCCAAAAAAGCGCGAGCAATACGACCGCTTCGGACACGCCGGTGTCAACCCTGGTGGTTTCGGGGGGAGCGGTTTCAACGGTCAAGGATTCAACTTTGAAGACATTTTCGGCGAGATGGGGATCGGCGACATTTTTGGAGACATCTTCGGTGCAGGCAGACAGGGAAGACGCGGAGCCCAGAAAGGACGCGATCTGCGCTATGACCTGGAATTCTCGCTGGAGGACGCTTACTACGGCAGGGAAATCGTGATTTCGGTGCCGAAGTTTGCAGCCTGTGAGCGTTGTCACGGAAGTGGAGCCGAACCGGGAACTGCCCCTAAGGTATGCCCCCAGTGCAAAGGAAAAGGCAAGGTCCTTCACGCCCAGGGGATCTTCAGCATCAGCACGACCTGCCCGGCCTGCCACGGCAGAGGAAGCATCGTGGATAAGCCATGCTCAGCCTGCAGAGGTGAGGGACGCGAGAAGAAGACCTCACAGATCAAAGTCAAAATCCCCAAGGGTGCAGAGGACGGAATGAGGCTGAAACTCGCCAATGAAGGAGAAGCAGCCGTTGGAGGAGGGTTGTCCGGGGATCTTTATCTTGTCATGCACCAGAAGGAACATCAGATTTTCCATAGAGAAAGTGATGACATCATCGCAGAGGTTCCGATTTCTTTTTATACTGCGGCCGTCGGCGACAACATCCAGGTTCCGACTATGGATGGGCAGGTTAAAATGACGGTCCCGACCGGAACACAAAGCGGAAAACTTTTTAAACTGAAAGGCAAGGGCATGCCTTCAATTAACAGTTACAGTCAGGGTGACCTCTACATCAAAGTGAATGTGGAAGTCCCCACAAATCTCAGCGCAAGGCAGAAGGAGCTTCTGAAAGAGCTGGATTCTTTGAGCAGCGTGAGAAATTCTCCGCAGCAGCAGGGATTCGCCGAAAAGCTGAAGAATTTTTTCAAAAAGTAGATTGCCATTAAATGGTACGCGGTACTCGATTATCTTGTTTTTTTCCTTCAGGTCGATATACTTTCCGAAACTTATAACATAATTATGAATAATGTGTAATTTTATAGTGTTTTTTATCGTGATTGCAGGACTTGCTTCAGCAACTGCCAGACCTGTTTTTCTGGATTACACACTTAATCTTGACCTGTCTGTGCAGCCTGAACTGTCTGTCCCTGAGCGGAATTCCCCTGAATTTCTTGAACGGAACTCGTTCCAGAATCATCTTAAAAAAATAGGTTTCCGCGGGAATTATTTTGAAAACAACGATCGATTCCTGCTGATCGAGAGGGGGAAAATCGCAGGCAGCGGTTTCAGAGCTCCTGAAAACAGCAGGATCACGGTTGTCGACACTGAACTTCTAAAGCGGCAATACAATTTTTCGGTAATTTTTTTCGGGAATGCCTGTAATTGGTCTGTTGGTATAGCAGGGGAAAGCAATCAGCCGGTTTCTTCTGCTCGCATCGCTGAGGGAAAACTTGTTGCAGCAGATCTGATTCAGCAGAGTGGAAGAATGCAGGGTAACAATTTATTCGTTAACAAGTATAACAAAGAAAATGGATTTGAATTAATCACTTCAGTTGATATAAATTTTTAAAGGTGGGAGTTTAGTTAAATGAACATTACTGAAGTTAGAATCAGGCCCGTGAAGAGGGAAGGAAAACTGAAGGCTGTCGTTTCGATCACTATCGATGATGTATTTGTAGTGCATAATCTGAAAATCATCGAAGGCAAGAAAGGCCTGTTTCTGGCCATGCCTTCACGCAAGATGAGCAACGGCAAGTTTCAGGATATGGCCCACCCCATCCTGACTGAAACCAGGGATGAACTGCAGAAAATGGTTCTGGAGAAGTACGAGGAAGTCCTTAAAAACGGCGGTGGCGAAGAAATCTGATTGGGGTGTAGCCAAGCGGCAAGGCACAGGACTTTGACTCCTGCATTCGTTGGTTCAAATCCAACCACCCCAGCCAAACTACATCCTCTCCATCTTCATCGATTCTCTTATATTTTTGACATCTATTCCGAGAATAACTATAGTACCCCAAACTAAATCTGCGAGGATCATATGCAAGCAATAGTTCTGGCAGCAGGAAAATCCACGAGAATGAAGAGCGCACTCAGCAAGCTCACTTTCAACCTTCTGGGAAAGAGGGTTGTCGATTATGTATATCAGGCCGTTTCAGGGCTTGGCACTGAGAAGACAGTATTTGTTCTGGGTCCCCATAATTTCGAGCTTGAGCTTCCGCCGCAGGTGCTCAGGGCAAGGCAGGAACAGCCTCTGGGTACCGGACATGCCGTCCTCTGTGCGCTTCAGTCCGGTTGCCTGTCAAAGGGAGAGATTCTGATACTTCCAGGTGACATTCCTCTGATCACTGCCGATTCCCTGAAAATTTTCGTGGATTGCCACAGGCGTGAGCAGGCCGACTTGTCCGTGCTGTCGACAGAACTTCCTGATGCCGGAAGTTACGGGCGGATCATTCGTGATAAAAATGGATTTCATTCCATAGTCGAGGCCCGGGACGCTACTGACAGGCAGAAGAAAATCAGGGAAATCAATACCGGGATTTATCTGATCAGTCTGGAACTTCTTTTGCAGGTCATCGACCGGATCGGAACCGACAATGCGCAGCATGAATTTTATCTGACAGATATCGTGAACCTTTGCAGGAAGGAACGGAAAAAAGCTTGTGCTTTC
Organism: Candidatus Wallbacteria bacterium; assembly: GCA_028687545.1. Taxonomy (NCBI): domain Bacteria; phylum Candidatus Walliibacteriota; species Candidatus Wallbacteria bacterium. The sequence continues at coordinate 96,382 of JAQTZZ010000008.1, read as the reverse complement.
AACCTGCCGGATTCGGCTGATTTCATCGGGGTAAACACACCGCTGGAACTCGCCGAAGCCTTGCGTGAGCTAAAAATCAGGAAAAATCTTCAACTGTCGGCATCCGGAGTGATAGTTCTCGATCCTGACACTACTTACGTCGACTGGGATGTGCAGATCGGAACAGGGACCGTGATCATGCCGGGTACCGTAATCAGCGGAGACACTGTAATCGGTGAGTATAATCAGATCGGGCCATATACGCAGATCCAGAGTTCAAGGATCGGAAACCGTAATCAGGTACAATTCAGCATTGTCAATGGTTCTGTCGTCTCATCGGACTGCCAGGTCGGTCCTTTCGCCCATATCCGTCCGGGAAGCCGGCTGGAAGACACTTGCAAGGTAGGCAATTTCGTGGAACTCAAGAAAACCCGTTTTTCCCCTGGAGTGAAGGCCTCCCATCTTTCATACATCGGCGATGCGGATGTCGGAGTGGACACCAACATTGGCGCAGGCACCATTACCTGTAATTATGACGGAATCAGAAAGAATGAAACTAAAATCGGGGAGCATGCATTCATAGGCAGCAACTCCTCTCTGGTAGCTCCGGTGACGATCGGTGCACACGCTTATGTCGGCGCCGGCTCTGTGATCACAAAGGATGTGCCGCCATATGCCCTGGGCCTGGGACGTGAAAAACAGGTCAACATCGAAGACTGGGTGAGAAAAAAGGAAAAAGCTAAAGATTAATCTGGTGGAGGAATTTTGTTCAAAGAGATGAAGATAGATGAATTCCTGAGAGGGCTTTCATCAGACGCCCCTACACCTGGCGGAGGGGCGGCAGCAGCAGTTGCCGGGGCCTGCGGAGCAGCTCTGATGCTGATGGTATCGAACCTCACCCTGAAGAACGGAAAATACGTGAAAAGTCATAGTGAAATGCGCAGGATCGCGTCAATTGCGCAGCCTGGAAGGGAAGAGTTCCTAAGGCTCGCTGATCTGGATGCCTGCGCTTTCAACTCTCTGCTTTGTGCCATGCAGCAAAAGCCAAGCAATGACGCGGAAAAGGCAGCCAGAAAATCAGCCATCAATACCGCCAGCGTCGAAGCCACCCTGGTCCCACTCCATACGCTCGAACTTGCCGTCAGCCTGTCGCGGGAACTTCCGGTGCTGGCCAGGCTCGGTATCAGGCACGCCGTCTCGGATGTGGGAGTGGCTGGATGCCTGCTGGACACTGCTTTTTCCGGAGCCGAACTGAATGTGATGATCAATCTCCCAGGTATAGTCGACGAACAGGTCAGGCAGGATTTTACCGATAAAATCAAGCTTTTGAAACCTGTGTTGACGGATAATCTTAGGGATTCGCGTTCAGAAATCAAATTGTGAGGAACAGATGAAAACTGCTGTCATGATTGTTTTGATGTTGTGCCTGCCTCTTTTGGCCTTGGATCAAGCCTATCAGAAGAGGATTGAAGCTGAAGCCCCTTTTGAAAACATCAGAAAAATGAAAGTCCCTGATTCGCTCGACGCATTCAGGGTGGAAATCCAGAAAGAACTGGAGGAAGGGATTCTCAAATCCAAACTGGGAGACATAGAAGAAGCCCGCCGCCTGTTTGATGAAGTTAAGCTCAAATGCATCCTTTTTCATGAAGTGCTGGAGGCCTATCCACCCTGGGAAGAGATGCTGTCTTTCTACGAGACAGTCAAGCCCAAGGTCGAGGAGATGGAAAAGCTGGATTTTTTCAGGTTTTTTCCGGTTGCCTGCCAGCTCATGTATGAAAATTACCAGGAATTTGAGCGGAATCTGGAGAAGACAGGTCAGTCGTTGAAGGATCTTCATTACAGAGTTGTGGAGCGTCACAGACGGCCGGAACGGGTCCGTGAGATGTACTACAATGTCGAAGAGGTGATTAAACAATACCACGACAAGCTGCAGCGTTTCTATGAAATCGATACTCTGATGAAGCGTATCCGTGATACCCTGAACCAGTATAATGAAAACCGCGACATTGCAAGGCGTCCTCCGAACTACCGCGCGATCCGCGACAGTCTGGAAATAATCACTCCGGAATTCAACAAGCTGCTCGCTTCCGCCCGGGACTCGATCTGGTACGTAACACCCGCTCAGCTCTGGGATCTCAGGAACAGGCTGGGCAAGGTAAGTTCCAGTCTCGGAAATCTGAGGAGCGAGTATATCGAGCCTGTGTATACGAATCGCGAGAATGAAGCCATGGCTGCTGCCATGGCGGGCGACGAATGCTTCCGCCAGCTCTATCCTTCGCAATATCAGGATTTCAACGGGAACTATCAACGCTATCTGAAAGATAAAAAGAGATCCTATAACCCAACTGAACTGGGGCTTTCCATCCAGTATCTCGACCGTGCGCTGAAGCACAGGGGTTTGTATCTGGAATTTTCGGAAAACCGCAGGCAGGAGCTTGAGATCAGCGAGTGGCTTTCCAGGGAGGAAAAAACCTCCAGCTATACTGAGCGCAATCTGAGAAGCTTCTATTTCTATGCCGCCAAGACCGCCATTGCCGAAGCCGCGGCTGCGAGGCAGGCCGGGAATCCGAAAAAATACCTCAAGGAGTTGAAAATTGCGGTACAATACCAGGAGAAGTATGGGAAAAATTAGAATTGCGGTTTTGGCGGCTTTTTTAATCATGCTGACTGCAGCTTATGCGGACACGCTCTTTTTAAAGAACGGCGTGATTCTGCACGGCAAGGTCAAGGAGCTTTCTGACAACACTGTTTATCTGGCCAGCCCTGAAGGTGAGCAGGTGAAGATCAAGGAAGACAAGATCGAAAGCCTGGTTTTTTCGGAGCATTCAACAGGCATTTTTGAAGGATCATACAGGAATTTCAAGTTCAAGATCGCTTTCCCGATGCCAGCGGATTTCTGGTACCTGAAGGAAGGAGATCTGAAAGACAACCTGCTGATCACGCTTTCCAAGGAAAAAGATATCAGGGAAGACGCCACTTTGATCAAAATGTATGTGATCGAAATGCTGCCCGAGGAGTATCCTGACCTGAGGCAGTACCCGAAAAATGAAAAACAGATGGTGCAGACTTCTGAAAAGATCCTGAAAGGGCTTCTGCCTGACGACACTGCCCGCATCACCAAGGAAATGTACCAGAACTCCAGCGAAGTGCTTTTTTTCAAGCAGATGACCACATATACAAAGAAAATGGTGTTCGGGAACGAATTGCTTTTCAAGCAGATAAACCTGGTCACTTTCGCCCAGAACAAGGCTTTCGTGATTCTCTACGATGCCAGTGAGTTGAACTATGACAGGGATCTGCCGTATTTCACGAAAACAGCGGGTGAGTTTGAATTTATCGGCGAATATCCGATCTATGATGTTTTCAACAATCTGGGCAACATCTATTTCTATGATCAGAAATACAAGGAATCACTGCGTTATTTTGAGGCAGCGATGAAGGAAAAAGTGGATCCCGACATTCTGAACAAAGTCGGCATTATTTATTCCAAGCTGGGTGATTTCAGGAAAGCCCGGGAATTCTTCGAACAGGCTCTGAAAATGATGCCTGTGGACGCCAAGGTAAAGTTCAATATGGAGAATACTGGGGAGAAACACTATAGCGGATTCGGTGTAGATGGGAAGTAACTCTGTTTAGAACCCATTTCATAAGTCTGCGTCAGCCGCGTTCGAAGCTCCGAAGTTCAAAAGCTAGGCGCGGTGAGGAAGGCAATGTGGTGCATTTCCGACGAACCGCAACGACGCTTTTGAATTTTGCAGCCCGAACCCGGAGGGTTGCCAGCACAAGCTGCGCATTTCTTCGTTATCCGGTCTTGATGATGCGCCGCATCACCTTCGACCGGATGGCCTCGAAATGCTTGCATGTGCAAGGCAACGCGGTGACGCAGACTTATGAAATGGGTTCTAGGCAAATTTTTATGGTGTGCAGCCATATGTAGTGCAATATCATGATTTGTGGCGGGTCCTGTCCTGGAACAACTTTTTATCTCCTTCGGCAGGCTTAGTGCGCTAAAAAGTTATTCCTGGCCACCCCACATTGATTTAGTTGATTTAAGGGAAAATTTGCCAATTTCCTTTAATCAAATAATTCACTGATTATCCTGGCGATTTCGCCCTCAGTCAGAGGGCGATGGAAATTATAAGGCTCTTCACGGGCACTTTCATTGTAAAACGGCCTGTTGCATCCTGAACAGCCGCTGGTCAGAAAGGGTTTTCCTGAACCTGCGATTTCCCGGATTGCCTGATTTTCGATTTTAAAACCACAGATAAAGTCATCCTTCAAACTGAAATCACCTGAATTGAGCAGGTTGTTCTGCAGACAATAACTGGCCATCTGCAGAAAACGGTAGCGTTTTCGAGGGATTCTCCCTCGCTGTGCAAGAGGCGTACCTGCAAGCGGAAAAAAAGAAAACAAACCCCAGCCGATGCCTATGTTTTTCAGCCTGAGCATGGTGTCCAGAAATTCCTGATCAGTTTCACCCAGTCCGGCGATCAGATGTGTCCTGATTTTACCAGGATAAGTCCTGGCCAGGCGCTCCAGCAGCTGCCAGAATTCATCCCAGGAGCCTCCTTTCATTTCGCTGAAATGCCGTTCAGTTGCACAGTCAAGGGAGAGATTGAGATGGTCGACAGCAGGCAGAGCGAGCAACGCTTCCGGGTCGCAATCCGGTGAAGCTGAGATGGAAACAGGTTTAATTGCAATTCTGCAGAATTCCGTCATTTCCCGCAAGTCCTGCAGGCTGAGTTTTCTGGTGCACTGGAAACAGGACCTTCTGAATTCGCTGATCTGGTTGACTCTCCGGATTATCTCCTGAACCGGGAGCTCGATTTCAGGCCAGCTTACCCGTGAGAGCCTGCTGTGACCTGGCTGCTTGCCGCTCAGCCTGGACTGGCTGCAGAAAAGACATTTTCCAGTGCAGCTGCCACCGACGATAAAATAAGCTGTTGTGCAAGGCGGGATGGACTCCAGCCTGCCGGGGAAAGATAAGATGATTTTTCCAGCTGCCAGGGAAGCTCTCATAAGACGCAGCACTCCTCTGAAACCCCGTGATCCGGGAAAAGCCCGGGAGCAGGATTGACAATCGTCGAAACCGGGAGCTCAACCAGTCGAGGGTCGTTTCTTTTCCGCCATTCTCCGCCAGGCCTCATGCATCCGATGATGATTTCAGACTGCGGGATGGTTTCTTTGAGAGTGAGGATGAATTTCCGGATCCTTTGAAAGTCGATTCTTTCTGCACTTTTCTCCAGGGGAATTTTTACCAGCAGCACTGTTTTATCCGGAGCGAACGGCTTCAGTTTCCGGATCAGGGAAAGCTCGTCATCCCCAGGGCATAATCCGAGAAGGATGTGGGGAACGACCCTGAAACCGATTTCCTGGTATTTTTGATAGGAGTCAAGGTAATCTTTCTCCTTGAATTCCCTGGAAATATGTGCAATGGCCGACCTGACAGGCAGAAAATTGAATGAGACTACAGAAACCTGATTTTTCAGCCTTATCATCCGTTCCAGATTCCGGTCGAAAAACCCGAGATGAAGATTGATCCTGAATCTGGACGACAGCGTATTGAAAAGATCAGTTTCAGGAAGAGGCAGGGTTCCGTTTCTGAGAAAGCCTCCAGAGATGAGCAGTGATGTGTATTTCAGATTATCTGACGGGATATCGCTGATTTTTTTCATTGCCTGCAGATAATGCCTGGCACAGAAATCGCAGGATAATTCGCAGTTCCCGCCAGTCACTGAGACCACGAAGGTTTTACGGGGAATGCAGACGATCATTGCCAGCGTTCCGTGCAGGTCAGGTCATTGCAGAGCGAGCAGATGAAATTGCAATGCGGTTTGACAGGTATTTTTGGCTCTGGAAGAGGAAGGGATTCTTGAATCGATTGAGGGATTTCCGTTTTTTTTGTCTGTTCTGAAATTTTACTCTCAGGCTGCTTTTCAGCGCGTGGCTTTGAATTGATTCTATTGGGAGGCTGCATGGGCACTTTCTCTTTCAACCCGAAAGCAGCAAGAAGCCCGGGCGCAGGGTTCAGAATCTGAGTGGAGGAGTGATAACAGCCGAACCGCTTCAAGTGTTCGCTTCCGCTGTCCACTGCTTCCCTGACATCAGCGGTGGTTCCCGTAAAGGCCACAGTCACCAGTCCATTGCCAGGGTATTCTCTGAATCCCGCAGTCACCGAAACTTTTTTCAGGATGAAATCCAGAACCTCCACAGCTCCGGTGAGGCAGGTACTTTCAAGCAATCCGAGAGAAACATCCATTATTTCACCGTAAAATCCCAGTAAATTTCAGGACCTTCAATTTCAGCGACATTGAGATCTTCGACGCTGCTCATGGAAGGGCCTGTCAGGAGCAGTGAAATGAACTCCTGGAACAAGCCCAGCTCGCCCTGATAAATCACTTCGACTGTTCCATCCTCGCAGTTTGTCACATATCCCTTGATCCCGGAACCAAGGGCTTTTCTTCTGACAAAGGCTCTGTATCCTACGCCCTGCACACTGCCGCTGACAATGATTTTTCTGGTTATAATCGGCATAACTTACTCAACTCGACTTTGGCAAATTTCCAGAGTATACCCTGTAACCCTTGTGGGGTGGCCAGGTACAACTTTTTAGCGCACTGAGCCTGCCGAAGGAGAGAAAAAGTTGCACCAGGACAGGACCCGCCACAAATCAAGGTTTCGGCAGAACATCTGGCTGGACACCACAGAAATTTGCCAACCTCAACTTACTCAAGTTAGTTAATTTTACAGATTGTGTAATGAATTTTCAAGCTGATACAGATTTCCCTGAAAATAAAAAACCCCGCCTGAGCGGGGTTTATTTCAGTTCCAGCAAGCTGGTCTAATGGGGAGTTCCAGGGATATGAGAGCCCGGGGTAGGACCGGATGGATGAGGTGTGACATTGGGATTGTATGTCGGATTCGTCGGAGCAGTAGGAGCAGGATTGTTGGTAGGAGTAGTTGGAGTAGTTGAAGGAGTAGGATTACCGGGGTTATTGGGCTGAATCGGTACAGCCGGGCTGTAAGGGCTCGGTGGAGTATAAGGTGTGAGTGGAGCTGAGGGAGTGTTATTGTTGTTGGGGTAGGAGGGATTGTTCGGATAATAAGGATTGTTCGGGTAGTTCGGATTATTGGGATAATTAGGATTATTGGGATAGTATGGGTTATTGGGGTAGTAAGGATTATTGGGATATGAAGGGTTGTTTGGATAATACGGGTTATTGGGATAGCCGGGATTGACAGGATAACCTTCGTATTCCACCTGGCAGTCGAGCATCTGGAAGGCGTCGTGAGTAGGAATGATCGTAATCTGAGTGGCAAAGCAGTTCAGTGTCCATCCGTCGCGGTCATAGTTGCCGACATCTTTAGCCCCGTACGATCTGCCGTCAACATAAAGAGTGCCGTGAGAATTCCCGCCTGCATCAGTCCAGTAGACATTGATCTTTCTGATCTTTCTGGTGCGGTCTACGGTGATCGTATAGGTCTGGCCGGGATAATACCAGTTGTTGGCAGTAGGCTGCCCGGCGACAGCAACAGGGTAGTTTACAGTCTGGCTGTTCTGATGGGCGAAAAGCAGGACAGTCACTGTTCCAGAGACAGCTTCGGCGAAGGATTTGTTAAGCATGAAATTGAAAACAAATGCATTAGGGCTCAGACTGGGTGTCAGAACCTGTGCCCTGCCGGATGGAACTACTTCAAATCTGTAAAATATCCAGCCACTGTTTTTCCAGTCGTTGGGGATATCGATTTTCTCGAAATATGCTTTGGGGTCAGTGAATCTGCCACGGTTGTGGCTGATATTTTTTTTGTAGACACGATCCCCGGCAAAGGCTGCAGCTGTAAACGCCAGCAGGAGACATAAAGTCAGAAAATACGTTGCTTTTCTCATTTCCTCTCCCCCTTGGATGTTGCTTGCTTCTAATAATTATATAAAAACTATCGGATCTGTCAAGGAAAAGTCAAGGATGGAATGGGATGGAATGAATTGAAAGTCTGAAAAAATCATAAAACAGGATGATCTGAATCTCCACCTGAAACGGATTTTATGGTATATTGAATTGAATTTCAGGGACGAGGATTTATGCCGGAATTACCCGAAGTGGAAACCATTGTCAGAGGATTGTGCAGAAGAATCATCGGAAGGCAGATAAAAAAAATCGAGATCAGAGACCGGAAACTCGATGCTTTTCCAAGCGGAATGATTACAGGCAGATGCATCAAGCAGATAACCCGCCGCGGTAAATACATACTGATGGATGTCGGACTTCCAAAAAAAATTGTGTTCCATCTGCGCATGACAGGAGCTCTTCTCGTCCGGAACGATGTTGAAAGCCTTAAGTATCTCAGATTGATTTTCCACCTCAATCAGGAATTCCTGGTTCTGGAAGACAAACGCAGGTTCGCAACCGCTGACTTGATGCAGCCTGAAGCAATAGAAAAAAAACTGGGTCCTGAACCGCTCAGCGATAATTTTACGCTGGCCTATCTTGCCGCAGAATTGAAGCTCTCGAAAATGAATCTGAAGTCGTTTCTCCTGGATCAGAAAAGAATCGCAGGGATAGGAAATATCTATGCCAGTGAAATTGCCTTTGCCGCAGAAATCGATCCTGAACGGAAAACCGGGACTTTGAATGCCAGGGAAACGGTTAACCTTTACAGGGCAGTGGTGCAGATTTTGAACCTGGCCTGCGAGCTGCGGGGAACAACTTTCAGTGATTACCGGGATACTGAAGGCAGGAGCGGCGGCTTCCAGGAACAGCTGACAGTATTCCGGAAAAACGGGTCACCCTGTCCCAGATGCGGAGCAATCATAAGACGCAAAGTGATCGGCCAGCGCAGTACCTTCTTCTGCCACAGCTGCCAGAAATAACTGGAAACACCAGAATACCTAATTTATTTCCATCAACCATCCGATAGAACTTGTGAACTTTCTTCCATAGGAGGAATGAATGGGACGCCAAAAACGGATTATTGTTTTGATATTCATGGGAGCTCTCTGCTGGGTTTTCGCAAGCTTGATGGGCTGGACCGGGGGTACCCCTAAGCCTAAGAAACTTCCACCTAAAGCAACTCAGGAAGTTCAGGTGGTCCAGCTTTCCACTGCAGAAGTGGTTCCGAAAATCATCCTGGAAAAAGTGGTTTGCACTAAAACGCCGGTCAAAAGAGGCGACAAACTGGATAAAGATCTCGTTGAATTAAAAGAGTTTGATGTCAAAGATATCGAAAAAGATACCTGCAAAACTCTGGATGAAGTGATCGGAATGGTGGCTGTTGTTGATATCGAGAGTTCACAGCAGCTCAAAAAAGAGCAATTTGTTGATTTGAGAAATCTTACTAAAATGTCTCTGCGGATTCCAAAAGGCATGAGAGCGATCTCACTCAAAGTAGGAAATCCGTATTATGTCATTTCCGGACTGATCACTCAGCTCGACCGGGTGGATGTAATCGCTGTTTTCAAATCTCCCAGTGAGGTCGATGACGGATATTCCAAGATCGTCGTTGAAGATGCGATTCTCCTGGCTCTTGGCGAAACATATGATCCTGACCAAAGTGAATTCGGGTCAAAAGCGCCCCTCAGTGGGACCCCAGGAGCCCCCGGGACCACTGCAGCCCCCGGGCAACCAGCCCCTGCACCAGCCCCGGCAGCCGGAGGAAATCCAGCCCAGAATCTCAGGCTGATGGAAGGGAAGAAAATGTCGAATGTCACGCTTGCTGTTCTGCCGAAAGACGCGGAAGCACTGGCGATGATAACTGAGAAGGCGGATTTCTTTTATCTGGCGCTTAGATATCCTTTCGATGATGAAAAAATCGGTTCCACAGGGACAGTTCAGCATGAAGTGCTCGGAGTTCAGAAACGCGATGAGATTGTCAAAATTTATGAACATCAGGCTAAATTGAAAGAACTACAACTGCAGAAGGTGATGATTCTCAAGGGATCGACCGGTGTCGACAAGTCCAAGAACCAGACTGTGATCCATGTTGGTGACTGAGAAAAAACTTTTTTTGAATATGAGGAGGCTTGAATGCTGAAGAAAATAATCCTGCTAGTCATGGTGTTTACTGTGACAGCATTCGCCGAGAATCTGATCAATCTGCGGGCCGGGGAATCAAAAGTTCTTCAGTTCAAGGATTTGTCCAAAGTTTCCATTGTTGATCCGGCCATTGCCGATGTAATGGCTGTCTCGGACCATGAACTGCTCGTGATGGCCAAAAATGTCGGGCTGACCACACTTTACGTCTGGATGGGCAGCGAGATGCAGCAGTACCAGCTTTCAGTCTCGAATTCAAGCCTTCATGAGAAAGTCAGAGAAGCCATCGGCAAGGATATCGAAGTGATAGTGGCAAAGGAAGCGATCATTTTAAAAGGCGTGGTGGACAGCGAAGATGAAAAGAAAACTGCCGAGGAGATCGCCAAAGTTTATTCCGATAAAGTGACTAACTCCTTGAGAATAGCTGATCGGAATACTGGCAAGAGATTCATGAATCTGGAGCAGGAAGTCGAGGAACTGATCGGCATCAAAGGTGTCAAAGTCAAAATCAGGGATAAAAAACTGATCCTGGATGGAGAAGTCAGCAACCAGAACGATGTGAATCGTGCCATGCAGGTAGCTTCAGTTTATTCCGAGAAAGTAATCAACCTGTTGCGCGTCAATCAGCCCTATCAGATCATGATTGAGGCTAAAGTCATTGACATCAGCAAAAATTCCACGGAATCTCTCGGTGTGGACTGGGGCTCAGACATCACTGCAGCTCATCTTTCCACTGGAAACGCCAAGGGATTGTTCCCGTTCGCGGAAAAAAGGGATGCTAACATCACTTCAGATGATAATCTCAAGATCGGGTCCATCACCAGATATTATAATGTGATGGGTACTCTGAAAGCCTTGATCGAAGAAGGAAAAGCCAAGATCATCTCATCCCCGACTATGATGACCATGTCAGGAATTTCAGCCAATCTTACTGTCGGCGGACGCGTGCCTGTCAGAAGCACTACTGTCAGCAACAACTCGGTGACCGAAAATTTCACCTACGAGCAGTATGGCCTGACTGTAAACATCACCCCTGAAGTTGAAGCTAATCACAATGTGATGCTGGATCTTTCCATTGATATCACGGATCTGCAGTATGGGCAGACCAAGGACAACAACCAGAACGTGGTACCTGAATTCCTGAGCCGCAATGCCAGGAGCATAGTCACCTGTGCCAACAGTGAAACTATCGTGATTTCAGGTCTGATCAGGGAGCGTGTTGATCAGAACAACGATAAAATCCCTGTGCTGTCAAAAATCCCCGGCCTGGGCAAACTCTTTCATAACAACATCAACAAGAAGACCGAGTCGGAACTCCTGATCCTGCTTACTCCTCATGTAATCAGGGCAGGTGAGTTTGTGGAAAAGGTAACTGTTCAGAAAGCTGCTGAGGTCGAAGTTCCGGTGCTGAACATGAACACCGGGAAAACCAAGACAGTTCCAAAATCCTCCAAAGCCAAGACGGTTCAGAATGAGGAAAAAGCCAAGGCTTCCCAGCCTGCCCCTTCGCTGACAGTATCGTCCTCTCCGGCCTTCCCCCTGGGAATTCATCAGACAAACCAGATGAAAAACTACGGGTCTGACAGGCGGAGCAAGATACTTGGTTCAACCTGCAGGCCGGAAAAAGGTTATGCCCAGTCCGGTCAGGATGACCGGATGACGCTGAGATAATCTGATCAGTAAGCTTAACCCTTAATCCTGAAGCCAATCCAGATCTGAATTTCAATTGCCAACATTTGACCTGATTCTTATTTTCTATTCCCCGTACAATGTGGTAGAATAACTCATATTAAATATACGGGTAGAAAAAATGCCAATAAGAGTACTGATTGCAGACGATAATCCCGAAACCCGGGAGCATCTGAAAAAATTGTTCGAAGCGACTGAAGACATTGTCGTTGCAGGGGAAGCTGCCAATGGGCAGGAAGCCGTGGACTTCAGCGGAAAAAACTCCCCTGACATTGTGCTCATGGATATCAATATGCCGGTGAAAAACGGCGTTGAAGCAACCGAAGAGATTACCTCACTTTACCCTAATGTTTCAGTGATCATGATCTCGGTCCAGGATGAACCTGAGTATTTGCGTAAATCCATGAATGCCGGGGCCAAGGATTACATCATCAAGCCTTTCAACCCCCTGGAACTGGTCAGCAACATCCGTAAAGTTTACAATCGCGAGCATAAAAAGACCAGACAGATGGCTTCCAAGGCTCGAAAGACCGGCAAAGTAGTCACATTTTTCTCCACTAAAGGAGGATGCGGCAAGACTACTCTGCTGATCAACATAGCGATTGCCCTGAAGCAGAAATTCCCTGCCTTGAGAGTGGCGATATTTGATTTGAAGCTTCAGTTCGGGGACATAGCCCTGATGATGAATCTGAAGAATCCGACTACTGTGTTCGATCTTGTAAGCACCGAGAATTTCGATCCCATGCAGATTGATGAATACCTTTCCAAGCATGAGTCAGGCGTATCTGTGCTGGCGTGTCCGGAAAAACCTCAGCACGCCGACAGCATCGACATTGATTTCATACACAACCTCGTTTCTACGAGTAAGGAAAAGTATGACTATATTTTTATTGATACTTCGTCCATTATCAGGGAAATCGAACTCTGCATTCTCGACGAAACATCTGATGGGCATCTGATCCTGGTATTGACACCCGAAGTCACTGCTCTCAAAGATACCAGGGAAACCATGCTGATTCTGGAAGATCTTGGCTACCCACTGGATAAGATCAGCGTGATCCTCAACCGTGGAGATAAGAATCTGGTGCTGACCATCGATGACATCGAAAAAACTCTGGCCACCAGAATCGACGTCATCATTCCTTCTGAGGGTGAGATAACGGTGCAGGCCTTGAATCGAGGGGTGCCGTTCATGATTTCTCATAGTGGGTCACGAATTGCAAAGTCGATTTATGAATCTCTCCAGAAGCTTTTCCAGCTTTCCCTGAGGGAAGAGGAAGAGGGATTTCTGGATAAAATCAAGAAAATGGTGAGGTGAGCTTATGGGCTTACTGGAACGTTTGGGAGAAGACAAAAAAAAACCTGCTACCCCGCAGGGCGGTGCTACTGAAGGTATCAGAAAGCCTGAAGAATCGAGGAGGGGTTCTGCCCATGAATCAGAATCCGGCTCCGGCTCGGGAATGAATACCCATCAGGACCTGATGGAAGAAATCAAGAATACTTTAATCGAAGAAATGGATCAGGATCTTCTCAAAGAGAAGGACGAGGAAAAAAAACGAGACATCTTCGGTAAAAAGCTGGATGAAATTCTGAAAAAACTTACTGCTGAGCGGATGCTGAAGATCGCTCCCCCTGTTCAGAAGAAGATCATCGAGGATGTGCTTGACGACGTGCTGGGCCTGGGTCCGATCCAGAAACTGCTGCGTGACGACAGCCTTTCTGAAATCATGGTAAACGGGCCTAAGCAGGTGTACATCGAGCGCAAGGGAAAACTTGTGCTCTCAGACGTAACTTTCCGTGATAATGAACATGTGCTGCACATCATCGAGAAAATCATTGCGCCCTTAGGCAGGCGTTGCGATGAAAGCTCTCCCATGGTGGACGCGCGCTTGAAGGACGGTTCCCGTGTAAACGCGATCATCCCGCCTCTGGCGCTCAACGGGCCCACGATCACGATCAGAAAATTCAAGAAAGATCCGCTCCAGGTGTCGGATCTGGTGCGCTGGAATACACTGACCCAGGAAATGGCAGACTTCGTCAAAGCCTGTGTGCACGGAAGGCTGAATATAGTAATTTCCGGTGGTACCGGCTCCGGAAAAACCACCACGCTCAATATCCTGTCCGGATTCATTCCTGAGGACGAGCGCATCATTACTGTGGAAGACGCCGCAGAACTTCAGCTGCGTCAGCCGCACGTAGTATCGCTGGAAACCCGCCCGCCAAACATCGAAGGCAAGGGTGAAGTCACGATCCGCGACCTGATCAAGAATACTTTGCGTATGAGACCGGAACGGGTAGTCGTCGGAGAATGCCGCGGAGGCGAAGCGCTGGACATGCTGCAGGCCATGAATACAGGCCACGACGGTTCCCTGACCACAGGCCACGCCAATACTCCGCGCGATATGATCCGCAGGCTTGAGACGATGGTGATGATGTCAGGCATGGATCTGCCAGTCAAAGCCATCCGCGAGAACATTTCTTCAGCCATTCATCTGATAGTGCAGCAGAGCCGTCTGCAGGACGGTTCCAGGAAAGTCACGCACATCACCGAAGTGCAGGGCATGGAAGGCGAGACAGTCGTATTGCAGGACATCTTCATTTTTGAAGCCCAGGGACTGGATGAAAAAGGGAAGATCATCGGCAAATTGAAGCCGACCGGAATCAGGCCTAAATTCATGGACAAACTGATCTCACACGGGCAGAACCTTCCGGCTGACATCTTTACGGAGAAATTATGAATCTCTGGATGATCCTGTTCTTCATTGCTCTGGGGGCATTCGTATATTATCTGTTCTCTTTTCAGGGATTCGCAAATCAGAACGATGCTCTGAAAGAGAGACTGAAAACCATTTCCGATGACAAGCCCCAGGAAGCCAGGATCGAAAAAAAGACCCTGGATGCGGGCAAATCAGGTAAGGCCAGATTGTCAGATATTTTGCAGAATGTAGGGAAAATCGTCACTCCAGGCAAGATCGGACAGAATATCCAGAAAAGGCTTGAATTTGCCAATATTCCTCTCAAATCCAATGAATTCGTGGCCATCATCCTGCTCTCCACTGTACTTCCGATGTCGCTGGCTATGATGCTCTTTAAAAGCTTTGTGATCGGGCTTGGATCCGCAGTTGTCGGGTTTATCGCCCCGAACTTTATTCTCAGCAGGAAGATCGCGAAACGGCGCAGGCAGTTCCAGGACCAGATGCTGGACAACCTGGTCATGCTCAGCAATTCCCTCAAAGCAGGCTACAGCTTTCTTCAGGGTCTGGATCTGCTTTCAAAAGAAGCCGCCCCACCCTCCTGCGAAGAATACACTCGCATCGTCAGGGAGTCCGGATTAGGGATGGATCTGGAAAAATCAATGCGCGACCTTAACGAACGGATGGCCAGTGAAGATTTCGACCTGGTTGTGACTGTAATCATGATTCAAAGGCAGATCGGAGGCAACCTTTCAGAGATTCTGGACGGGATTTCCAATACAATCAGGGAACGCATGAGGATCAAGGGGCAGATTTCGACCCTGACAGCTCAGGTACGCCTTTCAGGGATCATAGTCGCCGGGATGCCGATAGCGATTTTCCTGGGTTTTTACGCGATCCGGCCAGACCTGATGAGTTTATTTTTCACATATCATGAAGGCTGGTTCCATGCCTATTACATGTTGCTCGTTTGCGGAGTGATGGAAGGCATTGGCTTCATGATCATGCAGAAAATAGGGGATATAGAGGTTTAAAGTGAATCCTTTGTGGTTGATTGGAATTGGGATAGTAGTGGCGGCTGTCTTCATGTTCTGGCCAAGCGGGCAGAAGAGGGCAATGCAGAAGCGACTTAATATGCTTGCCACTCAGGACGGCAAGAAAGTGATCGCCACTGCCGCGGAACTGGAACTGCAGAAGAGCTTCAAGGAAAGGGTCATCCTGCCGATCCTGCATTCCTTCACCAAAAAATCCGCGAAGAAGACCAATCGCGCTAAAAAGGAAAAGCTCAGGATGGAACTTGCCCAGGCCGGCAACCCCTTCGGGTTGAGCGCGGAAGAGTTCATGGCTCTGCGGACTGTGCTGACACTGCTGTTCATGTTTATCGGCCTGCTGATCTGCTTCCTGCTGCGGCAGCCAATGATTAATTTTGTCATGGCAGGCATGATCTCCGTGATTCTGGCCATGCTGATGCCGAATTTTTACATTAAAAAGCAGATCACTTTTCGTAAAGGCATGATCCAGAGAAAGCTGCCTGATGTGCTGGACCTGCTTACCGTAAGCGTCGAAGCAGGCCTGGGTTTCGACTCTGCCATGAACAAAGTGGTGGAAAAGTTCGAGGGTCCGCTGGCCGACGAATTCAAGGTCGTTCTGAATGAAGTGAAACTTGGCAAGAAAAGACGTGATGCACTTAAAGATATGGCCAATAAAATGGAGGTGGATGACCTTTCGAATTTCATTTCCTCCCTGATCCAGGCAGAAACGCTCGGAGTGAGCCTTGGAAATGTACTCAGGATCCAGTCTGCTCAGGCCCGCCAGCGCAGGAGGCAGCGCGCCGAGGAAGCTGCCATGAAAGCACCCATCAAAATGCTGCTGCCGATGGTCGGATGTATTTTCCCCTGCATTTTCGTGATCATCGGCACACCAATCGTAATTGGTGTTTATGAAGCAGCAGTCAAGAACAAGATGAAACCTTAAAAAATTGTTAGGAGAATACAAGAATGGCGATGGAATTCAGACCCCTTTCCCCGAAAACTGTGGAAGAAACCGGCTTGAAAGCGTCCTTCCTGATGGATCTGACCCTGAAGTTGATCTATGCAAGAGGCAGGATTACCGGTAAAGATGTATCCCTGGAGCTGAAGCTTCCTGCCTGCGTCACGCTGGAAGCGCTGGAAGGATTGAAGAAGCTGAAATTAGTCGAATCCGCAGGATCCTCCCATCCCATCCACTGTATTTTCGAAATCCTGGACCGGGGAAGGGAAAAAGTGCGCGAGATTTTCGAACGTGATGAATACATAGGACCTGCGCCGGTCTGTCTTGCCCAATATAATGACATCATGAAGAAGCATGTCAAAGAATTCACCAGGGTTTCTCCAGAGGAAGTGAGGAAGGCTTTTTCCGATCTCGTGATACCTGAGTCCATCATAGAGGAAATCGGGCCTGCCATCAATTCCCGCGGTTCCATGTTCCTGTTCGGCCCTCCTGGGAACGGCAAAACCTCAATTGCGGAACGCATTTCCCGCATCATCAACAATCAGGTGCTGCTGCCTTACGCCATTGAGATCGACAATCAGGTGATCAAGCTTTTTGATCCGGCATATCACAAAGTCCTGGAAACAGGCGAACCTTCGCTGACCTTCGACAACCGCTGGCTGCTCTGCGTTCCCCCTGCGGTGGTGGTGGGAGGAGAGCTGACGCTGAAGGAGCTCGATCTGATCTGGAACCCGACATCCAAATTCTACGAGGCTCCGATCCATCTCAAAGCCAATGGCGGCATGTTCCTGATCGACGACTTCGGCCGGCAGATCGTCAGGCCCAGGGATCTCCTGAACCGCTGGATTTACCCCCTGGAAAAGAATTCGGACTATCTCACACTGCATACGGGCAAGAAAATTGAGGTGCCTTTCATTCAGCTGATTGTCTTCTCCACCAACCTCGATCCTTCAGAACTGGTGGATGAAGCCTTCCTGCGGCGCCTGCAGAACAAGATCAATGTCGTAGACCCTTCGCCGCAGCAATACAAGGATATTTTCCGTTTAAACTGCAACAACATGAAAGTTCCCTTTGACGAACCCATGGTGGACCTGTTCATGGAAAAATACATGAAGGCAGAGGGAAGACCTTTCCGCTCCTGCCAGCCCCGCGACATTCTGAAGATCATCCGCGCCAAATGCCTGTTTGACGGGAAAGAGTTCCAGCTTAACGAGGACGTCTTCAAATACGCCTGCAAGCAGTATTACGTGAAACTCAAGTAATGAAACTGCCATTGACCCCGAATCTTCAGCTCGGGATCACGGACCGCTGCAATCTGTCCTGCTATATGTGCAGGCCTTCGCTTGAACAGAGTAGAAAAAAAGGCTCAGTCGAACTCGGTTCCGATATGCCATTGTCCGTATTCCGGGATGTGATCGGCAATTGTTCAGGAAGCGATTTTGACAACCTCATGCTGTGCTGGGTTGGGGAACCGCTGCTGCACCAGGATTTTTTCCAGATGCTCCGCATTCTCCGGGAATTCGACCGGCAGAGGAATTTTTTCCGCATCCTTTCCTTCAACACCAATGGAGTCTGTTTCGACAGAGCGAAGATTGATGAATTTTTTGAGATAATCGGGGACTGGGAAAAAAAGATCTCGGTTGTTTTTTCGCTGGACGCAATCAAAGCCGGTACTTTCAGCAGCATCAAAAAAGTGGACTTCTGGGAACGGGTGGAATCCAATGTCAGATACTTCTTTGAAAAAAAAGCCAGTCTGGGGATTACAGGCAGAGTGCAAGGGGTTGTACAGTTCCTGGTACTTCCTGAGAACGAGTCTGAATCCCTGGAATTCTATTATCATTTCAAGAATTTTTTTGAAAACCAGAAACTGAACTGGGAGTTGAAATTCGAGATGGATTTCGCACTGGACAACGGGATCGTCCTGAAAGAAGCCCTTCTCAGGCCACAGAACGCTTCACGCAGGCGTTTCGAACGGGTGAAAGAAAAATTTTCCGGACTCAGTTCCGGGAATCAGTTCCGGGAATCCGGATACCGGATGTATTCCGCTGAAGGTCTTGTCAGGATGCCTTTTTACGAGGGAGTAAAGAGAGAACTGCATCATTATGCCAATCGCCCGCCCTGCATTTCACCATTTATTTATCCTGCTGTTCACGTTGACGGCAGGCTGACCGTCTGCTGCAGGGACAATGGCCTGGAATTGTCGCTCGGGAATCTGGCAAATCGGAATTTTGAAGAAATCTGGTGGGGAACCGCTGCCGACAGACTCCGTCTTGCCCATCTTGAATCGAAGCAGGAAGAATATCCGCTCTGTTTCTTTTGCGGGAACTACACTGAGTATTTTCTCGCCCCGGCTACGACTGAGCGGCTGTACCAGCGGAAATTTCCCTATCAATCGCAACCTGAGCCTCTGGATGAAGTGCAGTTTCACCAGAAGCTGGAGAGGATTTTTTTCCATAGCCCGGATATCTCGCTGGCCGGGATGCTGCATGGATATTTCGAACAGAAAAATCCGGAAAAACTGCTGTGGCTCTATCAGCATCTTCTGGAGCGGAAAAACGACCAGAAAGCCAGGGAAATCCTTGCCAGCCTTCGTTATTCCCGTGGAGAATACCAGGAAGTGCTGAGACTGTTTGAATCTGAAGAAGGACTTAACAGAGATTGCCTTAAATTGAAAGCCCAGAGCCTGATCAGTTTAGGAAATGTTGAGGATGCAGCCAGGATTCTG
The DNA here is from genome assembly GCA_028687545.1 of Candidatus Wallbacteria bacterium. Taxonomy (NCBI): domain Bacteria; phylum Candidatus Walliibacteriota; species Candidatus Wallbacteria bacterium. The sequence goes on along the minus strand of JAQTZZ010000008.1, from coordinate 77,279 downwards.
GAGCAACTCTGCCTGGGTTCGGATGAACTGCCGCTTTTGAAAATGCTGATGGGCCTTTACCATGACCAGCGCGATAAGTCCATTTCACTTCTTCCCCGTCTGATTGAACTGGATCATGTCAATGCAGGAGATTACCGCCGTATATACGCCCAGTTACTGCTCTCTGAGGGAAAAATGGAGCAGGCCTGGGAATCCGTGCTGCCGATGTCTCCAAAATGCGGACGGGCTGAAATCTGCATAGAGATTATCCGGGAAGCAGTCAGGCGCGGCCTGGACAGCCTCGCGGAGAGATTCATGTTTGAATTTCAGGGAAATTTTTCCGAGCCTGAAACCATCGCACTGGGTACTGCCCTTTTTTCCGACTGTGCTTACAATTGGGCATTCTCACTTGCCAGGAACATGCGGATCTCCAGCAATACCCTGGAACTGCAATTCAGATGTCTGACTTCTCTAGGTCTGAAAGCAGAGGCAGCAGTGGTGGCTGAAGCACTGGCACGGGAGGAAGACAATCCGGACCAGCATGAATTTCTATTCCATTACTACCACCAGAGCGGACAATTTCTGATGGCTGCGCGGCATTTACGAAAGCTTCGGACAAAGTTCAGTCCTGAGGTTTTTCGGATCTCTTTTGCGGATCTTTTTGAGAATGCAGGAAAATATCGTTCCGCTTTCAGGAAGCTTCAGGAAACCCCAGCTTCCGATAACTTTACACGCAGGGTTTCCTTGCTGGAAAAAATCGGGGATTTTGAGAAGATCATCCGGCTCTATGATGAATCACCTGCCGAAAGAACCGAGCTGCATTTTTTCAAGTCGCTGCTTGATTCATTCTGGAAACTTGGAAGATACAGGGAAGGAGCGGAATTCCTGTCTGATTTTCAGGGTTTGAGGGATCTGGAATACAATCAGACAGCCTGGCCTTTTCTGATCCAGGCCGCTCAATATGAAAAAGCCCTGGAAGTTCTCAGGCCGCTGGAAAAAGGCTCAGACGGGCAGAGAGCGCGGGATGCAAAATGGCAGATGATCTTAGTGCTGCGCAAGCTTAAACGTCCTCTGGAAGCCTTTGGCGTCTGTCTTAGGCTGTGGAAATCAGATAAGTTCAATCCCAGAGTCTGGAAGATGCTCTGGAGGATCATCAGGCGGGATCTCATGGATGGTAAGAGGAAAAGCAGATGAAAATATTAATGGCATTGCCCGAATTATCCCAGGGAGGTGTGGAGCAGTATGTGTTCCAGCTTGCTCCGCGCCTCTGCAGGCTTGGGATCCAGATTACAGTGGTTTCTTCAGGCGGACCCCTGGCGGATCAGCTGTTGAGGATGGATGTGGAGCACATTGAGATGAACCTGGCGAGCAAATCGCCTCTCAGTTTCATGATGATACCCAGGCTGAGAAGATTGATCAGGCGTGAAAAATTCGACCTGGTGCATGCTCATTCCAGAGTTCCTGGATGGCTGCTTTATTATGCTGCAAGCGGCCTCTGCCCGTTTGTTTATTCTCCTCACGGGCAGTACCGCCCGCACTGGGGTTCCTCGATTGTGAAAAAACCAGCACATCTGATCGTAGGTGCGGAATTTCTGCGGGACTATTTCAGGGATCAGTTTTCAGTACCTGAATCAAGATTCAAGCTGGTACCCTACGGGGTAGATCTCGGAAAATATTATCCCGGGCCGCAGAAGCGAAAAGACCCTTATCTGGTAGAACTTGGAGCTGCAGGGAGACTCTCAGTTGTCAAAGGATTCGACATGCTGCTCAAGGCTCTGGCGGTATTGGTCGGGAAAGGGATTAAAAATTTCAACCTGAGACTTGCCGGCAGTGGCGAAGAGCGGGACAGGCTGGAAAAAATGATCAGGGAGCTCGGAATTTCCAGTAGAGTGGCTCTGCTCGGAAATCTTACAGATATGCGGCCATTCTATCGCAGTCTGGACTGCCTGGTGATCTCTTCCAGAAGGGAAGGTCTGCCCCTGGTGCTCCTGGAAGCCATGGCATGCGGACTGCCGGCCATAGCCACCACTGTCGGAGACATTCCACGTGTCATAACCGAAGGTGTGGAAGGATAACTCGCAGCCCCTGAAAATCCCGAATCCTTGGCAGGCGCACTGGCAAAAGTCCTGGAAAATCCGGGAAAACTGGCAGGAATGGGTCTCTCCGCCCGCCTAAAAGTGGAAGAACGGCATGACCTGGAAAAAATGGCTGTGCAGATCGCCGAGACTTACAGGGAGATTCTTGGCGTGGCAGAGTAATTGTTATGGAAGAAAAAATCGGTAAAATCTGATCTGAACATTTCTTAATGGAGCAGGTGTTTTTCAGTGGAAGGTAATTATCTCAGCAGGATCAAGCTCAATGCCATCGATCTTCTGGTGCGGCAGGCTGAGACCAATCCCCGCCTGAACCTGGTGATTGAGAAACTGTTCGTCATTTTCGCCGGAGAGCCGGCAAATCTTTCAAAGCTTATTGATTCCCTGTCCCACACAGCCTTGGATTACCGTGAACAGGTAGCCCGCTGCCTGCAGAGCAAGCACCCTGCAATACGCAGGCAGAGCATCTTGTATCTGGCTGAGAGGAAGATCCCTGGATATACTGAAGAATTCCTTGTTTCTTACCCTGAGGAACCGCCGGAAATCAAGCTCGCTTTTGTGGAATATTTCCAGTTCTCATTCACTCACCAGGAAGTTCCGTATGTGATTAATTTTCTCGAAATTGAGAAAGATCCCTGCATCCGTTCTTTGATGATAAAATTACTGTCGCGTTTTCTCGACAACAGGGAGACGTTCAAGTTCTTTCAAATGCTCAGGCAGTCACTTTCCGATGAACGGGAGTGGTTCGAATACGTGGAAGTCCTGCGCCAGCGTAAAGACTGGAGGACATTGATGCAGCTTCCGCGTGATCTGCCTGTAGTGGTGCGGATCATGATCTGCTCTGCGCTGGTCCAGATCAAAGATTTCAAGACCAGGGAATTTCTCTGGGATAGATTCAGCCGGGAAGAGGAAATCCCCAGGATAGCTCTTTTAAAGTCCCTTCCTGTAGATACGGACATAGAAGCACAGCAGATCAAGGAAGCAGTCGAGAACATGAATCATGTTCTTCACCGCAAGTTGATTTCGATTCTCGCGGAACGGGAAGAAAACTGTCTCGTTGTTTTCATCACCCGCTGGCTGATCGATGAAATCCGCAGAAAAATCGTCACTTTGATCAGGAAAGTCAATACTGACCTGATTTTGAAAAGCCTGACCAGATTTTACAGATCCAGATCCGAGAAAGAGCGGAAAAATCTCCACCAGCAGATCGCAGACAGCCCGCTTAAAGCAGAAGAACAGAAATTTCTGATCTATTTTCTGGACAATCATTTCAGCCAGATCTCAGACAACCTGCTGCACGAACTGGAAAAATCCACTTACATCAATGATCTTCGGGAATATCCTGACTCCCCTTTTTTTTATCTCTGGCTATCATTCCTGATGATCAGGGATGCTCTGCCGTTTGATCTGATCTGTCCATTCGTGGATCTCCCGGAATGCACTAACAGGCAGGAGATAATCTGTTATGGAGTCAGGAAAAATGAAAAAAAAGGCCTGGCGCTGATGTTCGATCTGATTGAGAACCGTGAAAAGGAGCGGCCGGCAGCCATCAGGATGATGACAGGTAATCTGGACCCTGTTACCCGCAAATTCCTGATTTCCCATTTCAGTTCGCTCGACTCGTGCAGCAAAATCGCTGCTCTGGAACTGTTTTCCAGGGAAACAAACGATCTGATTCCGCTGCTGCGCTTATCTCTTGAAGACAAGCATCATGAAGTGAGGTTGAAGGCTGCGGAACTTCTCATGTTTCTACCAGACGATCTTGAGCGGGAATTCATGAAACCAATGCTTAAATCCGGAAACCCTGAACTGCTGCTGGCTGCTGCCAACCATTACCAAGGCCGGACCGAGGAAGAATTCAAAATCAGGATCCTGCAGGCACTTTGTGTGATCCCGGAACTGGAACTCCTGAAACTCTTTTCGACTGCACTTCTGGAGCTGTTCTCTGATTTCCCTCTTTTCTTTTATTCTTTAGTTGGATTCGAACTTCAGGACATTTCAGATCAGCTGAGCGTAAAATTCAAGCTGGCCTGGCAGAATGAGAAAAACTGGGCGGAGCTTCTGGCTCTGTTCAACGACGAACTTTTTTTCAGAGAGATCGGGAATCCTGCGGAAGCCTTTTTTTTCTGTCTGATTATTTATTGTTTCAAAAGCAGGATCGACCTGGATGCTCTTAAAATCTGGGAAACTCCGGGAGTATCAGAAGATTTTCTCGCCAAGATTAAGCATGAACTCGAATCAGAAAAAAAGCAGATCCTCATCCGGGGTGTCCTGGATCTGCTTGAAGGAGGGATTAAACAGTCATATTTCTGGAGATTGTACTGCTGGGAATTCGAAATTCCTCCAACCTCAGAACTGCAGGAATTTGCGAGAGCTTATCCTGCGAATCGGCAGGCATTACTGCTCATGATCGGGGAGACGTATTTTGCAGAGGGGGATTATCAGCAGACCATCTCCTTTCTGCAGCGATTACAGGACGGGGAGATAAAGGATGCTAAAATTCTCTTCCAGATCGGATATTCCTATATCAGGCTTGGACATTTGAGCCTCGGAATGCCATATCTCGACAGGTTGGATAAATTGACTCATGTAACTGATCACAAGGAATATCTGTATATAGTCGGTGAAGAACTTGAGAAAAAAAGGGAATGGCGGTCTGCACTTCATTTTTTCAAGAAGATAGCGGAAGTAGATCTGGGTTACAGGGACCTGTCCCAGCGGTTGATCAGTCTGCAAAAAAAAATCGAGGTGGTCAGCGAAAAAAGCTACCCGTTTGACATGGAACGTTTCGTCGAGATCGAAGAGATTGGCAGCGGAGGAATGGGCAGAGTTTACAAGGCGCATGATCTGAAAAACAACAGATCCGTTGCGGTCAAGATCCTTTCCAGGGAGCATCTCGGCAACCAGAAAATCGCCAGACGCTTCATTTACAGGGACGGGCTGGTGACCCAGAAACTGAATCATCCTGGAATCGTAAAGATATATGAGGTTTTCAAGGATTCGGTACCTCCCTATATTGTGATGGAATATCTGGAGGGGAGCAACCTGCATGATCTGATCAAATCCGGACCCCTGACAGAGGAACAGCTGAAAAAGATTTTCAAGGGGATCCTGGATGCAATCAGTTTTGCCCATTCTCAGGGAATTATTCATCGCGACCTCAAACCGGACAATATCATGGTAAATTTCCAGGACTGCATCAAACTGATGGACTTCGGGCTGGCCAAGGAAGCCGGTGCCACTACACTGACTCAGGCCGGGGAAACATTCGGTACTTTGTATTACATGCCTCCGGAGCAGATCCGGGGAATCGATGTCGACGAGCGTGCCGATATTTACGCTTTGGGTGTGATCCTTTACGAGATGCTTACCGGAGGGCTTCCCTTCTGCGGCGAAAATCCGGAAGCTACGATGTACAAAATATTTAAGGAACAGCCTAAAGCCCCTTCCGAAACTGCCCCCAGGCTGGAAAAATGGAATCTGCTGATTCAGAAGGCTTTGGAAAAAAAGCCTGAAGACCGTTACCAAGGGGTGAGCGAGCTTCTGATTGCTTTTGAAAAGGTTGATTGAAGCTGAATCCAAGATTATTCTTCACAAATCAGCTGTCTGAATGTAAAATATTTCTAGAACAACGGAATTGGGGGTTAAATGTCTGTACTTAAATCTTTCAGAGGTTTGCGGCCTAAACCTGAACTGATTCAGAAAGTGGCATCCCTGCCTTACGATGTGCTTAATTCTGAGGAAGCCCGGAAACTCGCTGCCGGTAATCCATGCAGCTTACTCCACGTATCCAAGCCGGAAATCGACCTTGACCCGTCCATCAATCTTTACGACGACCGCGTCTACCAGAAAGCCAGGGAGAATTTCCGCAGGTTCATCAGTGAGGGCATCCTGGTACAGGATCCTGAAGCATATCTCTATATATATCAGCAGCAGATGGGCGAACATGTGCAGACCGGTATTCTGGGCTGCGCAAGCGTGGACGACTATCTCAACAATGTGATCAAGAAGCATGAGCTGACCAGGAAGGACAAGGAAGATGACCGCACCCGTCATACCAGGGAGCTCAACGCCAATTCAGGTCCGGTATTTCTCACATACCGGGCCCACGATAAAATCGACAGACTGATCGATGATTTCATCAAGCAGAACAAACCTGAAAATAATTTCACGGCCGGAGACGGTATTCGGCACACACTGTGGGTGATCAGGGACCAGAAATTGATCAAGAAAATCAGCAGCATCTTTGAAAATGAAATTCCCAGGCTCTATGTTGCCGACGGGCATCATCGTTCTGCTTCGGCAGCCAGGGTCGGGGCTGAACAGCGCAAAGAGCATTCAGGGTACAGCGGGAAAGAAGAGTTCAATTTTTTCCTGGCTGTCTATTTTCCACATAACCAGTTGCGGATACTTGATTACAACAGAGTAGTCAAGGATTTAAACGGCGTTACCGAAGAGCAATTTTTCAAATCGGTCGCTGACAAGTTCAAGCTGGATCTGGTGAATGACTATTCCAGGGGCGGAACTCGCAAGCCATTTAAGCCGGGAAAAAGTCATGAATTCGGGATGTACCTGAAAGACAGATGGTTCAAACTCACTGCCAAAGAGGGAACCTACCAGAAAGATGATCCGGTTCTTGCCCTGGATGTGTCCATTCTGCAGCTGAATCTGCTGGAGCCTGTTCTTGGGATACAGGATCCCAGGGTAGACAAGCGGATTGACTTTGTCGGAGGCATCCGCGGCCTTCAGGAATTAGAGAAACTTGTGGACTCCGGCAAGTTCATGATTGCCTTTGCCATGCATCCCACCACTCTGGACGAGCTGATGCGGATCGCCGACAATGGCAAGCTGATGCCCCCGAAATCCACCTGGTTCGAGCCGAAACTGCGCAGTGGAGTCGTGATTCACTTGCTGGACTAGGAGATGCATTGAAGCGGAAGAAAGTTTTTTATGTGAAGTACAACTGGCAGACCTATTTCAAGGAAACAGGCTTCAGAATACCTGAGGAAGTTCCTGTCAGGGTTAAATCAGGCGAAAATCTGTCCATGCCTGCAATAGTGGATGGTTTCATCTACCTGATGGAGAAGAGGGAGAATCTGAAATATCTTGAAGAATTCAAGGATTTCATCATCAACATCTGCCTCAGTTACTCGGAAAACCTCAGCGGACAGGGAGAACATGAGCAGGCAGTCCTTACTCTCAAGGAATTGAAAAATTTTTACACAGGTTCCGACCTTATCAACCTGCGGATCTCTCAGCATTATTTCGATGCCGGTTTTCCCCGCGAAGCTCAGAAATACATAGTGACTGCTTTGAAGCTCAACCCCGGCTCTTCAATGATTCTTACCTATGCCGGGGTGATCAAGGCCGCCATCGGCAATGTCAGGCAGGCCGAAACGCTCTGGAAAAAGGCTGTCCAACTAAAAAAAGACTACCGGAAGGCCTGGCTCAATCTTTCGAATCTGTATAATTTTCAGGGTAAATATCAGAAGAATATCCAGTTGTACCGGGAAAATCCCGAAATAATAGAATTTCCTGAGATCGCCAACCAGCTGGGGATCTCTTTCGCTTCAATGAGAAGATACGATGAGGCGATCGGTTTATTCGAACAAGCGAAGAAAAGTTCCGAGGTGGAGATACCTTACCTGGACTTCAACCTGGCCCAGGCGCACATGGATGCCAAAAACTGGAAGAAATCCCTGGAGCTTTACAAAGAAATCTACCGCAGATCGCGCAATGAGCAGACCAGGAAATCGCTCGAGGAACGGATCAATTTTTTGAACAGCAGATTAAAAAACCCGGAAGTAGAGAAACCTCAGCCGCAAAAAGGAGGCTTCTCATTTGCTCAACTGGCCAAGGAAGAGGAATATTACCTGCAGATTATGAAAAACATAGAGCAGATGAAGAAAGAAGCCGCTGAAGATCCTAATAACCCCTGGGTTTATTACAATCTGGGGAACCTTTACGCGCAACTGGGCAAATTCGACGATGCAGTGGATCAACTTCAGCACTCGCTGGAACTCTACGAGGAAAACTCCCTGGTCTGGCATACCCTGGGTTTGATCTACCTGGAAATGAAGAAAGTCGACAAAGCCTTGAACGCGATCCAGCGGGCAGTGATTTGCAGGCCTGATCCTGAAGTGGAAAGCATCTATCAGAAAATGAATTTCAACCTCAGCCTGCCTTATTTCAATCTGGGAGATGTATACATCCGGAGAAAGAAATACCCTGAAGCCCTGCATGCCTTCCTGAAAGGTCTCGAGATTGATGCACGCTCTTTTCTGGCACATTTCCGAGTCGGGTTTCTCTACGAATATCAGGGGGACCAGGTCCGGGCCGAAGAAGAATACCGCAAATCGCTGATGCTGAATCAGGGATTCCCGGAGGTCTATCTGAAGCTGGGAGAACTGCTGATAAAAAAAGGAAAGAAGGATGAGGGACTGCTCCTCCTGCAGAGACTGCTGTCACTGTCTCCTGAGAGCAGAGAGGCTAGAAAAGCCACGAATTTATTGAAAAAACATGGTTGATATTTTTAAACCTTTTAATTACCTGCTGAATTTTCTCATCTCCATGATAGTTTTCATAGTCAGCTACTATCTGGCCATCTCAATTTCCGGACTGTACAGCATCAACCCGTATTTTTTCATCATTCCTTTCATGGCTTTGCTTGCATTTTTAAGTGAAAAACTTCTGCTGGTGCAGGCTGCAATAGAGATTCTGGGAATATTTGTCTGCACTTTGGTCCATCATTTCTACACAGCGGACAAGTTCATTGACCTGAAAGTCCTTTTTATGGGAGCTTTTCAGGCGGAAATGGATGCTTTCCATAAATTCCGTCTGGCTTTTCAGGGTTCCCTGACTCCGGAACTGCTGATCACAGGGATTAAGTTCACTTTATTTTTTTACGCACTGCATATCGCTGTTCTGCTCTTATTACCCGGCTTGAAGAAGAGGAAATGACTTGTTCCGCGAACGTGACGGAGACACACTTTTCGAACTCACTGTCAAGCCCGGGTCCGGCAGAGTAAGCTTGAAGGTGAAGAAAGGAATTGTGCATCTCTCAGTGACCAATCCCCCGGTGAAGAACCAGGCCAACAGGGAAATCATCAGGTTATTATCGGAATTTTTCGATGTCCCGGTGGAGATCGAAAAGAGCATGCCCGGATATCGCAAGCTGATCAGGGTTAAAGGACTTTCGATGTCAGATCTGAAAAAAAAACTGGGGATGGCAGATGAATAAGATTGTGGCGATTGTTCCAGCTGCAGGCTGCGGAAGGCGTGTTGGCACCAAAACCAACAAGCAGTTCCTCAAACTTAAAGGAGTGCCGGTTTCCATTTTCACGATGCGCAGACTCTCGGAAATATCTGAAATCGATGGTATTTTCCCTGTGATCAGGCCTGACGAGATCCTGCTGTTTGAGCGGAAGATTCTGCAATTCCCAGTGGGGAAAATTCTGGGTGTGATTCCGGGCGGCCCAGAGAGGCAGGATTCCGTTTTCAATGCTCTGAACGCTCTGAGAGAAACGCGGCCAGAAATCGTGCTGATCCATGACGGTGTAAGGCCTTTTTTTGAGTTGAAGTGTGTTACTGCCTGCATCAGCGCTGCCAGGGAGCATGGTGGAGCTGCCGTCGGTTTAAGGGCCGTGGATACAATCAGGCAGGGGCGCCAGGGTGTCTTTGGAAAAACTCTTCTGCGGGATGAGATTTATCAGATGCAGACCCCGCAGGCTTTCAGATTTGGCGAACTGCTGTCTGCATACGAAGAAATCAGAAAACAGGGCTTGAAAATCACTGACGATGTCCAGGCATTTGAATTCTCGGGCAGAGTTACTGCCATCGTGGAGGGCAGCAGATACAATTTTAAGATTACGACTCTGGAAGACATGATGCTCGCGAGGAAAATGATCAATCATGTGGAAATTTAAGGCTCCCGCCAAAATAAATCTGTTTCTGGATGTGATCAGACGCCGGGATGATGGATATCATGAGCTTGCCACCCTCATGCAGAAAGTCAGCCTGTTCGACGAGCTCGAATACGAGGAAGCGCCTGTTTTTTCGATCTCTTCCTCTGATCCTGACCTTGATCGGGAAGCCGACGGCAATCTTGTCACCAGGATGTACCGCCTGCTTCTGGAATGCGGAGTGAAACTTCCGGGTCTCAAGGTAAGGCTTAGGAAGAATATCCCGATCGGAGCAGGAATGGGTGGTGGATCCTCTGATGCGGGGACATTTCTAATGTCTTTGGAAAAAGAACTCGGTATCCGGATCCCGGGACCAGCCAGGCAGTGGATCTGCCGTGAGACCGGCGCAGACGTCTCTTTCTTCGCTGGACCCGCCACCTCCGCATGGGCAACTGGAATCGGTGATCAGATCGAGCCTGTTGAAATTACAGGCAGATTCCCGCTTCTGATACTCAAACCCTATTTCCCGCTCTCCACGGCTGAAGTCTATCATGCCCTGACATGCGGACCTGTTCCGGAATCTCAGGTGGTCGCTCTGGTGGAAGCCTTGAATTCGGAAGACTGGAACGGCATCAGCCTGAATCTTTATAATGAACTGGAACAGGCTGCTGAGAGTGTCAGACCGGAGATCCGGAAATACAGGGCTCTCGTTTCCAGGATGTGCCTGGGGCCAGTGATGATGAGCGGCTCAGGCAGCGCTTTTTTCGGCTTTCGACCGAAGGAGATATACTTTTCTCCCTGCCAGGATTATGCTCTATACAGGGTGAATTTCCTATGAACAGAGCAAAGCTGAACGTGCTTGAACTCGTCAAACTTTTTTATCCCCCTGAAGTGGGTGGAATCGAAGTGTTTGTCAATGAATTTTCCCACGAGGCCGCCAAATTTACCAATTTGAAAGTACTCTGCGCATCCAACGACAGCAGGAAGCATCTCGACCAGTTCGAAGGATTTAAAGCATACCGCGCACCCAGCCTGGGAAAATTCTTTTCTCTGCCTGTGGCTCCGGGAGCATTATGGTATCTGAAACAAGCTCTGTCCGGGATTGATCTGATCCATTTCCACCTGCCGAATCCGATCTTCAATCTGGCCTGGTGCCTTCTGAATCCTGATCTGCCGATAGTGATCCAGTGGCACAGCGATATTGTCAGGCAATGGTATTTCATGCCTTTTTACCAGCCTTTCCAGACCATGCTGCTCAAACGTGCCAACTGCATAGTCACTACTACCCCTAATTATATTGACGGTTCTCAGTATCTCGCACCATTCAAGGATAAGTGCCGCACGATCCCGCTGGGCATCAATCCCGGCAAATTCACTGAAAATCCAGCCATGGAACTTGAAATAAGGCGGAAATACCCGGGTAAGCCGATCGTTTTCTCCCTGGGCAGGCTGATCCCATATAAGGGCTACTCCTATCTGGTTGAAGCTGCCCGCGAATTCGACGCGTATGTTCTGATCGGGGGAGAGGGTCCGCTGCGGAATGAGCTGCAGCAGCAGATCAGAGAGCTTAACCTGTCAGACAGGGTATTCCTGCTGGGAGGCATGTTGCAGAAAGAATTGGCTGCTTATTATCGGGCCTGCGATCTTTTTGCCCTATCCTCCATTACCCGCAACGAAGCCTTCGGGATTGTACAGATGGAAGCCATGTATTTTGGACGTCCGGTTGTTTCCACTGTGATTCCCGGTTCAGGCGTATCCTGGGTCAATCAGGACGGGATCACAGGTTTCACAGTTCCATGCATGGATGCGAAGGCTTTCGGCGGAGCTGTAAAAAAAATCCTCTCCAATCCGGAACTGGCTTCAGAATTTTCCACGAACGCGAAGCAGCGCTTTGAAGAACTTTTTCATATCAGAAGCGTGGTTCAGGCATATCTGCAGATATTCGAGGAAGTAGCTGGGAATCGATGAAACGCAGGGGGGTGGAAAAATTTGACCGCATCTATCTCAGGCTGCTGCTGGATGACGCAGTTTATCCCCTTACAGAACATGAAACTTCTGAAATCATCAGAATCGACAGGCTCAAGTCAGATGAAGACCTGTTTTTTGCCAAAAAACCTGAACTGAACTGAATTTCTTATTGTCAGACTCAAATTTCTGATTAAAGCAGGGCTCGCTTATCAGTCGCCGCCCAGTAATCGGCCTACTCCACCCAGCAGTGACCCTTCGTCCTTATGCTTGCCACCGCCCTGCCAGGCTGCTGCAAAGATTCTGCCTGCCAGCCTGCTGAAAGGCAGTGACTGCAGCCAGACTTTTCCCGGGCCGGTGAGTGTGGCGTAGAAAAGACCTTCACCGCCAAAGATGGCGGTTTTGATGCTGCCGACATATTGGACATCGTAATTTACGCTAGGTACATAAGCCACAATGCAGCCTGTATCGATCCTGAGAGTTTCTCCGGCAGCCAGATCCTTTCCGAACAGAGTGCCTCCGGCATGCACAAAAGCCAGGCCGTCGCCCCGGATTCTTTCCAGGATGAAACCTTCTCCTCCGAATAATCCTGTGCCGATTTTCTTGTTGAGAAAGATATCCAGATCAACTCCCTTTGCGGCGCAGACGAATGAGTCTTTCTGGCAGATTATATCTCCGCCGAGTTCACGCAGATTCATGGGAAGGATTGTACCAGGATAGGGGGCTGCAAACGCGACTGTGGTTTTATTGCTGCCTGTTGCTGTGAAGGTCGTCAGAAAAATAGACTCACCTGTCAGAAGGCGTTTCCCCACTTTGAACAGTTTGCCCATCAGGTCAGTGCCTTCAGGCGTACCCATGCATGTTTTCAATTCCACATCACTGTTCATGTAGAGCATGGAACCTGCTTCTGCAATTACTGTTTCTCCCGGATCCAGATACACTTCAACATACTGTATATCCTCACCGAATATCTTGAATTCAATCTCGTCGGCGATTTGGCCTGCGGGCTTCGGAGTAAAGTCTTTCATTATCCCTCCTGGAAAAATATTGAATTATGTTTATTATTCCAGAATCAAGGGAACCTGTCAAAAATCACTCTGCCTTCATTGATACTTCTGCAGCCCTTCCGGGACATACCAGTACTGGATGGGTGTCAATGTTCCTGAATCAGTAACAGAAATTCCATAAAACCTCTTATCAACCGCAAGCAGCTTATCAGAAATGTAGAAGAATGTGCAGGGCTGGTCTTCATAAATCAGCTCATGCACGCGGTTGTAGATTTTCTTTCTCTCTTCGAAGTCATATGTTTTCCGTCCCTGATCAAGCAGACTGTCCATCTCGGGGTTGCTGTAGCGGGGGTAATTGTATCCTGCCCTGCCGGATGAGTCTGGAATCTGCGATGAGTGCCAGGCCGAATATTCTATGTCAGGATCCCAGGAACCCAGAGCCCGCCCTGAAATCTCGGCATCAAAATCGCCGGCAGACACTCTGCTCATCTGGGTTTTCCAGTCCACAAAGCTCAATTTTGCCTTGACTCCGATCTTCCGCCAGTATTCCTCAATCAATTTAGGCAGGATCATGGCTTCAGGGTTTTTACCGACCTTGAGGATTTCTATTTCGAGAGTTTTTCCATCACGGTCCAGGTAGCCGTCTGCATTGCTGTCGCAGAAGCCTGCCGCGCTCAGCAGTTCCCGGGCTTTCTCCGGGGAATACTGAAGAGGAACAATGCCCTGATTGCACGGCCATGAGCCGGGCACAAAAGGACCTGAGGCAGGTTTTCCAAAACCACGCAGGACTTCTTTGATCAGATTTTCACGGTCAATAGCCATGGTGAGTGCGCGACGGACATTTTTGTCGGAAAGGAAGGGCTTCTGTGTGTTGTAAGGCATGTAATAAAAAAAAATGGAGACTTTGTAAATGTTGTACTTTTCCAGAAACTGCGGATCCATCTGTTTTGCATACTGGTCCCATGTCAGGGAGTAGCAGTCAATTTCCCCCCGTTTGAAAGCCAGAAATGCCATTCCTTTGTCAGGGATGATCTTGCAGATATAGCGGTTTATGTAAGGCCGGCCGGCAAAGCTCCCGTTATTGGCTTTCATCACGATCTGTTCGTTGGACCGCCATTCTACAAACCTGAACTGGCCTGTCCCGATCGGGTTCCGGTTGTATTTTGATGTTCTGATGTCTTCATTCTGATAGATATGTCTGGGGATCACATAAAATCCGCAGTAGATCAAAGCAGGAGCAAACTGCTCTTTTAGCCTGAACCGTACTGTATAGTCATCAGGGGTTTCCACTGTTGCGAATGAACCGAAAGACTCCAGTGCCGGACATCCTGTCGCAGGGTCCATGATTTTTTCAAAAGTAAATTTAACGTCAGCTGAAGTGAATGAAACCCCGTCATGCCACTGCACATTCCTTTTCAGTCCAAAGGTGAGCAGCAGGCCGTCAGGAGAAATTTCCCAGGTGTCTGCCAGGTCGGGAACGATCCTGAAATTTTCATCATAGCGCACCAGGCCGTTGAAAATCCTGCTGTAGAAAAGTTCAGACACTCCTTCATTGCTGATGAGGGGATTTAAAGTTATGAGATCCCCGATGTAGGATTCAATAAGAGTATCGCCATACGATGGAGAAGGGGATACAACTTCAGAGGTTCCTGGTTTTAATTCTGTTTCAACCCTCTCAGTCACTGTTCCGCCGCATCCGGACAATACAATGATGCTGGAAATGATCATGCACAATTCAATTCCAAATGTTTTCATTCAGTCTCCTTGGACTTCAGTTTTCCGCTTCCACACCAGGTAAATCGCCGGATAGACAAGAAGTTCCATGATGAATGAGGTGAAGATTCCGCCGATCATTGGGGCAGCGATGCGCTTCATCACGTCGGCTCCTGCACCGTCAGACCACATGATGGGGAAGAGGGCCAGGAACATCACCCCCACAGTCATCACTTTGGGACGCAGCCTGAGCACTGCGCCATGCTCAATCGCCAGCTTGAGGTCAGATGCGGTTTTCAGCGCACCTTTCTTCTTCATCTCCTGAAGTGCAAGATCAAGATAGAGCAGCATGAACACGCCTGTTTCTGCGTCAATCCCGAGCAAAGCGATGATGCCCACCCAGACCGCAATGCTCAGGTTGTAATGGAGCAGGTAGATCAGCCAGAATGCGCCGACAGCCGAAAAAGGCACTGCCAGCATCACGATCATGGTTTTGAGGAGCGAGCCTGTATTGAAATAAAGCAGCAGGAATACGATGAAGAGAGTCAATGGCAAAACAGATTTCAACCGCTCGCGGACGCGGGTCATGGATTCATACTGCCCGCTGTAGAGCAAAGTATAGCCTTGTGGAAGAGAGAGTTTTTCCCTTACGACAGCTTTCAATTCTTCTACATATCCTCCCAGGTCTGAGCTTTCCACATCCACATACACATATCCTGACAGCATGCCGTTTTCGTTCCTGATCATGCCTGGCCCGTTCACAAGCCTGAGATCAGCGATCTGCGCCAGAGGAACGTTTCCATAGGCTGTCGGAACCAGCACCCGTTGGAGGCTTTCCAGGTCATCACGATATTCACGGGCATAGCGGAGGTTGATGGGATAGCGTTCCAGACCCTCGATGGTAGTAGAGATATTATCGCCACCGATGGCTGACATGATGATCAGCTGGGCATCAGCCACGGAAAGACCGTAGCGTGCCAGTTCCTCTCTCTTCAAATCAAAATCCAGAAAATATCCGCCTGCAGTGCGCTCGGCAAAAGCGCTTCTTGTGCCCCTGACTGTCTTGACGATCGCTTCGATCTGCACGCCCAGTTCCTCGATCTTTTTCAGGTCAGATCCCATTACCTTGATGCCCACCGGCGTGCGTACTCCAGTGGAAAGCATGTCGATGCGGCCCTTGATCGGCATAGTCCAGGCATTGGAGACTCCGGGAAACTGCATGGCCTTGTCCATTTCAGCGATCAGTTCCTCATAGCTGATCTGATCTGATTTCAGATGCCTGAAAATATTCTGCAGGAATTCAGGCAGATTTGAATACCAGCGGTGTACCTTCCTCCATTCCATCTCCGGCTTCAGGATCACTGTGGTTTCAGACATGGAAAATGGTGCCGGATCAGTGGAAGTCTCGGATCTGCCGATTTTCCCAAAAACGCGCTCGACTTCAGGGAATGATTTCAGGATTTTATCCTGTACCTGCAGCAGTTTCTCAGCTTCCGTCACTGAAATTCCGGGAAGAGTTGTAGGCATGTAAAGTATGGAACCTTCGTGAAGAGGCGGCATGAATTCAGAGCCGATCTGTTCAAAAAGAGGAATGATGGAAAGAATCACGATCAAAGCCATGCAAATTACAGTGTATGGAAATTTCAGCACAAAGCCTACCAGCGGTTTATACAATTTCATCAGCGGCCTGCTGATCGGGTGTTTTTCCTCGCTGTAGATTTTCCCTACCAGCAGTACATTGGCAAGAGCAGAGAGCCAGCGGGGCTTGAAATTATATTCATTGAATCTGGTGAACAGAAGTCTGATTACCGGGTCCAGCGTGATGGCAAGAACAGCAGCCACCAGCATCGTGAATGTTTTGGTATAGGCAAGAGGCTTGAACAGCCTGCCTTCCTGGGCTTCCAGCACAAAGATCGGCAGGAATGAAACTGCGATCACCAGCAGTGAGAAAAAGCTCGGGCCGCCCACTTCCTTGACTGCGGAGATGATCACGTCTTTGAACTTTCCCGGTCTGCCCTCGATTTCCCAGTGCTCCAGCTTCTTGTGAGTCTGCTCCACAACCACGATCGCCGCATCCACCATGGCGCCGATGGCAATGGCAATTCCGCCGAGCGACATGATATTGGCTGTGGTTTTGGTGAAATACATGGGTATGAAGGCGATCATTACCGCGATTGGGATAGTGACGATCGGGATCAGTGCGCTCGGGAAATGCAAAAGAAAGATCAGGATTGCAAGACTGACTACGAATAATTCTTCCTTGAGAGTATGCTTGAGATTGTCAATGGCGCGCAGGATCAGGTCAGAGCGGTCATAAGTAGTGACGATTTTCACCCCTTGGGGGAGCGAGGGTTCGATTTCCTTGAGCTTCTGCTTGATCCGCTCGATCACTGTGAGGGCGTTTTCACCCTGCCTGATGATCACGATTCCGCCTGCTGTCTGGCCGATCCCGTCCAGTTCAGCTACTCCGCGCCTGATGTCAGGGCCAAGGGTGACGGATGCAACGCTTTTCAACAATATGGGAGTGCCGCTTTTCTGATTCAAACCAATTACGATCGATTCAAGGTCTGCGGTAGTTTTGGCGTAACCTCTTCCACGCACCATGTATTCGCGGCCATTGAATTCCACCAGCCGTCCGCCCACGTCATTGTTGCCTGAACGGATCGCATCGACCAGCTTTGGAAGCGGAATTCCGAATGCCTGCAGCGATACCGGGTCAACATTCACCTGATACTGACGGACGAAACCGCCTACAGGTGCAACTTCAGCCACTCCCTTCACAGCCTGCAGCTGATAGCGCAGGTACCAGTCCTGGAAACTGCGCAACTGTGAAAGATCATTTTTGCCGGAAGTGTCGACCAGGGCATACTGGAACACCCAGCCCAGGGCAGTGGCGTCAGGACCCAGCTCGGTTTTGACTCCTGCCGGAAGCTGAGGAATGATCCTGCTCAGATATTCCAGTACCCTGGAACGCGCCCAGTAGATGTCAGTTCCTTCATCGAATATCACATACACATATGAATAGCCGAAGTCCGAGAATCCCCTGACAGCCTTGACTCCTGGAGTACTCAGCAGTCCGCTGACAATCGGATAGGTGACTTGATCTTCGAGTATGTCAGGGCTTCTGTCCCAGCGGGAATAAACAATCACCTGAGTATCCGACAGATCGGGAATGGCGTCCAGCGGCAGGTGCAGCATGCACCACCAGCCGGTGATGACTGCAAAGGCAGTGAGTAGAATCACCAGGAACTTGTTCTCAGCGCAGAAATCTATGATGCGGTTGATCAAATAGAAATCCTTTTATCAAAACATGAAACCATCCGGTAATCATTGGAATCAGGCCGGAAGATTAGTTAACATTATATACGGTGAACAGCAGTGCCTGCAACAGCACTAAAAAAGGGGTTGACGGCAACGTCTTTCCCTTCCGTCTTTACCGGAACCGGGTTTTCGGTTATAATTCAGATAAATAATCAGGAACGGAAAAAACATGAAGCAGAAATTGCGGCACAAGCCACCAGAAATTGTTTTCCACAAAGGGGAACCAACTGCAGTAATTCTGGATATTGAAACCTACAGGGAGATGCTGGAACGGCTTGATGATCAGGATGATCTGAAGCTGCTGGAAGAAATGAGAAAAAAGCCTCTTAAATTCAAAGACCTCGGCGATTTCCTGAAGGAATACAATCCAGGTGTATAGGATTCTGCTGGAACGTACTGCTGAACATGATCTCAAAAAGCTTTCTCCATCTGATTTCCACAGGATAATTCCGCATATAAAATCATTGGCAGAAGAACCCCGTCCGACTGGATGCAGGAAAATTACGAATTCCAAGAACGACTGGCGGATCAGAGTAGGCGAATACAGGATAATCTATGAAATCGAAGACCGGGAAAAGGCAGTCAAAATCATTCTACCGATTAGAGAGCTGACTGCCACTTTCTTTCAAAATATGTCCGGGAAGATCCTAACTTTTACACGTAAATCATGGTCCTGCACTTGATCAGCTTGGCCTGGATGCGCTTGAAGCCGGCATAGTCATGTCCGTACTGAGCTGTCCCAGAGATTTCAGGAGCAGGCAGAGCTGACTCCGAGCCCTGTCCACAGGCCAGCGCAATGACCATCAGGCCGTCTTATCTTTGAAGGCGAAACAAAGTATTTTCCCGGCCTCTGAAAACATCGTCTGCGATTGTGGACAGCTCGGTTTTCAAAATATTGAAGTCCACACTGGAAGTCCATTTGACTGTTTGCAAAGCTTCCACAGGGACTGAATTGATGATCTCGAAAAATGCGACAGGATCAATCCCGATTTCCTTGTTTTTAGCTTCCTTTATTATCGCTCTCCAGTCGAAAGCCCTGTTTTTGGACAAGGTCCAGATATCCGCGATATCCTTGGCTTCAAAGCGGAAAAGAGCGCAGACCTTATTTGAGAGAATATTCCGCCAGGAATCGATCTGACCGAGCACAGGAGAATTTTCGAAATCACCGTAATGCGGTACTGTATCGTTCACCAGATCAATTTTGAGCGAAAAATTCAGGTCAGCCCGGGGTATGATAAATGTCTGAAGAAAATTTTCCGCTTTCCGAGTCCGCTCACGGTCGACCCTGAAACCCTTGATTTTAGTATCTAAATCCTGAATCAGGTGTTCCACAAGAACCGCAAAATCAATCCGGTTATCTAAGAAAAGATCCAGGTCATCGGAATATCTGTGACCGAAATAATGCCTAGAAAGAGCGGTACCACCTGTCAGATAGAACGGTGCTCCTGATTTTTTCACGATATCCAGGACTCCATCCTGCAAAGGGTACAGGCTCTCCTCGTAAAACTTTGCCGGCAAACTCATATTTCTCCTTCAGCTCAGGAAATCTGATTTTGGAAATGATTCCAGGGTCAAGATATTTGGAAATTTCCGAAATTCCGAAAAGGTCCAGAAGATCGTACCAGCCTAGCCGCTCGAAGATCCTCAGCAGAGCCCGTACGCGGTTGAACCAGCCGATTGAGGCGATTTCCCCTGTAGCGACCCTGAAAAAAACTTCCGGATCAATATCATAATCCCAGAGAATCGGTTTCAGGATGCGGTTAATTCGGTTCCGGTCCAGTCCAGCTCCCAGTCCTGTTCCGGAATCCTGCTTCATTTTCTGATGTTTTCTCATATTTCAATGATATTGCGATTATCGGACTTTGACAAGAAGAAAGGCGAATTGTAGTGAGGTTTTTCAAGAAAAATCGATTTTCCGGTAAGTAAGGGATTGATTCACGCTTATTTTTTTTCAAACTGTTGCAATGCCGCTTTCAGACTTGACTCCGAGTCGATCAGGAAATTGGCTGAAACAACGACTGTTTCGCCTGATGCCACACCACTCAAGACTTCGTAATAATCATTTCCCTGAACACCAAGTTTCAGATCGCGCGGCTCTAACATGCCTCCGCCCAGATCCACAAAAGCGATCTTGCGGTTGCCTGCATCAAGGACTGCACTGGTTGGGATGGCGAGGCGGCTGCCAAGATCCGATAACAGTTCCAGATTCGTGAACATTTCGGGTTTCAGCTTCAGGTCCAGGTTTTCAGCAACGATACGGATTTTGATAGTGTGTGTCTCAGGGTCAACAGTGGGGTAGATGTAATCGATTCTACCGCTGAATTCTTCACCAGGATAAGCCTTGAGGCTGAATTTCACTTCCTGGGAGTTCTGAACGAAACCCAGTTCATATTCATAAATTTCGCCATAGATCCAGACTTTGGAAAGATCCGCGATTTTGAAAAGCATTTCTCCTGCCATGATTTTCTGGCCTGCTGAAACTGATTTTTCCACGATTATGCCTCTGGCAGGCGAGGAAATCGTGATTGTCTTATCCGGAATGCCGTTTTTTTCCAGTCTGGCGATCTGTTCAGAAGTAATGTCCCAGTATAGGAGCTTCTGCCTGGGGCTTTTCACAATCTCCGCATCGCCTGAGCCCATGGATCTCCTGACCAGTAAGTACTCCTGCTCTGCCGCGATCAGCTCCGGGCTGTAGATGGAGAAGAGCGGATCGCCTTTTTCCACCTGTTTGCCTGTGTAATCAGCCTGCAGGGTCTCAATGAATCCCCCGAACTTGGTGTTGACTATGTACAGATTTGGTTCAGCGTAATCCACTCTGCCGGCAGCGTGGATGGTTTTCCTGATTGGCATTGATTCAACTTTAACGGTTTTGACGCCGATCAGCCTGCTCTGTTCAGGTGAAACAATCACTGTAACCCGGTCTGATTGAGTTTCGTTTCCCGTCACTTCAAAGGTAACCATTTCCATACCCATTGAATCTTTTCCAGGCTGATCTGAAGTCTCTTTGGGATTCATGGTGGAACGGTATCTGACTTTTTTTGCCTGCACCTATTCAGCAGCTTTACTTTTACTCAGCACCAGATCCATCCCGCAGATCGGGCATGAGCCAGGTTTATCCGAAACAACAGTGGGATGCATCGGGCAGTAGTATTCAGTTTTTCCGGCCATACCTGCATCAGGAGCTCCGCATCCGCTGAGGAAGATCAAGCATAGAATTGCCAGGAAAGCTTTTTTCATTTTATCCTCTCAATCAGTGCAAGGTAAACAGTGGCAGGAGATTCGGCAAATTTTCCCTGTTAAACGCACATGACTTTGTGGGGTGGCCATCCATGGCTGTTGAAAATCCTTCGGATTTGTTACAGCCATGGAAGGACAGGACCCGCCACAAATCCCTGATAAACTAAAAGGATCTGGCTGCACACCACAAAAATTTGCCGTTAACTTACTATTAATTATCATTCCATTTCACCAGACTTGCGGCAGTGATTTCTTCCAGAGCAGCGATCATGTTCCAGAATTGATTCTGTTCCCTGATCAGGGAAAGCTCAAAGGCATAGACTTCATGGATATCGTCAAGCAGGGCTGTATAATCGATTCTGCCGAGTGTGTAGTTTGAGGATGATGACTCTGCTGCAAGTCTGGCCTGGGGCAGGAGTTTCTCCTTATACAGGCGGAAGATTGAAAGGCCGGACTGCAGCTTATAGAAATTTTCGGTCAGCCCGGCTTCGATTTCATTTGTGGCTGCGTCAAGCTCTTTCCTGGATTTTTTCAGCATGGTCTCGGATTCTCTCAGCAGCGGTTCCTGTTTTCTGGATTTGTGCACAGGCAGTTCGAATCCTGCCATCAATTCGTACATTGGCGTAAGTGATTCTTTGTATTCATAACCCAGGCGCAGATTGATGTCTGATGCGAAATTCCTGCGGGACAGTTCCACACGGCTTTCATTTTCCAGTATCTGCAGGTTGATCTCCGCAGTGAGCGGGGAACTTGCTAGAGCCAGGCTTCTGAGCTTTTCCAGCTCCCAGGGGAATGACTTGATCCGGCTGAATTTTGGAACATCGAGCTTACGATCCGCAGGATAATCCAGCAGCAGATTCAGCCTTATTTCAGCGGACCTGATCATCTCTTTCAGGGGAAGTATCAGTTCGTCCATTTTAGATACTTCAAGCTGGGCTTTAGTTATATCTGACTGCAGGATGTCGCCCACGCCATATCTGGACTTGGTGATTTTCAGGATCTTTTCCATCTGGGATTTCTGACGCTTGAGGATTTCTTCTGAATCATGCAGATACTTAAGGTTAAAAATCAGTGATTTGACCTGTCGCTCAATCGACAGACTCAATGCCTTCGCTTCCTGCAGCTTCTGCTGATACTGGAATTCAGAAATCTCGCCCTGCAGAGCCAGCTTGTGCGGTCTGGGTATGGTCTGCGAGATGTAAACTGGAAGTCCGCTGTTAGGTTCGTCCCCGACATTATAGTCTTTCAATCCCATGTTCTTGATGCCCAGTTCCAGCATCGGGTCAGGCCTGGCTGTGGAAGGTGCGATCCGCTCCTGATAGGCAGCAACTTCCTCAGACATGGCTTTGATTTTAGGGTTGCGATCAGAGGCAAGTTTCAGGAGATCCTGAAATGATAGGTTTTCGGCCTGTAACGGAAACAGTAACAGCAAAAGAAAAAGCAGATGCAGAACAGATTTTATCAAAGAGTACCTCACAGTTAAAGTTATCAATTTTCCAGGCTAAAGGCAAGAAAACGGATTGCTAATTGATCTTGTATTTGCTGTATTTGACAATGATATTGACCTTTTTACCGGCTTCCGAAGTGGTGTTCACGATCCTGTCCACCATCTGGAATTTTCCGACTGTGATATAGGTGAATGCCGATTCCTGCCTGACTCTGTCTTTGTCGGCCTCAAATCCGGTCATCCTGTAATTTTTATCCAGTCTGACCGTCATTTTCTGCGCTATGGCGTTTTTTGTGGCAGCAGTCAGGTTAATCCTGATTTCAGTTGTAGTGTTTTTTGTGGAAGCGATTTTGAAGTCCTTCTGCAGCGCGACCAGGCCGCTGCCGAATTCGATGAAATCCTTTTTGCAGAATGACTGCTCCATCATCTGTTCAACAACGGTTTTCACGTCTTCAGGTGTCTGGGGAAGCAGGGTATAGGAGAGTTTGAATGATTCGGGCTTCTTGAATTTCAGGATCAGGTTCGGAATATACGGGTTAAGAGCGCTCATGTTGGAGTCGTCGAAGCTGATGGAGATTTCGCAGGTCAGGGAATTGAGTCCTGCCTGTTTGTAAGGATCGAAAATCCTCGTGAAAATATTTTTCTCCTGGGCAGAATTTGCAGAAATACAGACAAACAGCAGCGAAATCATTAATAATCTGGCCATGATCATCTCCCAGCTGGAATGATATCAAAAAGAAGCTTACAATAGAATTTATTGATTTGGGATAGATGTAACCAAATAAAAATGGGTATGATAAAATTAAGATAATAAAGTGGATTCGAAGTTGAAAATATGCTTGAGGACAGTAAATTGAAATTCTGGATATCTCTGGCACTGTTCTGGCTGTTCAACAGCTGTAGACCGGTTGGAGCCACAGGCGAGATTTCCATCCTGGCCAGTTTCTACCCGATCTACATCATGGCTCGGAACATTACTGACGGAGTGCCTGGCGTGAAACTTTCCAATCTGACTCAGCCTGTCACTGGCTGCCTCCACGATTATGCGCTTTCCACCAATGACATGAAAAAAATCTCCGGTGCCCGGGTACTGCTGGTGAACGGTGCTGGAATGGAATCTTTCCTTGACAATGTCCTGCGGCAATTCCCTTCGCTTACAGTAATAGAAGCTTCCAAAGGAGCAGAGCTGATCAAATCCGGAAACGGTTTAAATCCTCATGTCTGGCTGAGCCTGGACGGAGCGAGCGCTGAAGTGGCTAACCTTGCCGCAGGCCTCGCAAGCCTTGACCAGGAACATGCGGATCAGTATAAAACGAATGCTGCGAATTATCTCGCAAAGCTTCAAACCTTGAAATCCCGCATGGTGCAGGAACTTGCTCCTTACAAGGGGAGTCTGATCATCACCTTCCATGAAGCCTTTCCATATTTCGCCAGGGATTTCGGTCTGAAAATCGCAGCAGTAGTAGAGCGCGAGCCCGGCTCGACACCCGGTGCCAGGGAACTGGCTGCGACAATTGCGCTGATCAGAAAATACAGGATCAAAGCTCTGTTCATTGAACCCCAGTATTCTCCTGCTGCTGCTCAGATCATCAGCCGGGAAACCAGTCTCAGGGCTTTTACACTTGACCCGGCCGTCACAGGGCCGGACGGGCTGGACTCATATCTGCAGATCATGGAAAAGAATCTGGAAACATTAAAAGAAGCTCTGGGTGGTTCATGAAATATCAATCCTGCGACCACTGCTGCACCCGCATCGAAGGGATCACAGTCCGCTATGGCAGCAAAACGGTTCTGGACAATGTGAATCTGCACATCAACTGCAGGGAACTGCTGGCAATCGTAGGGCCGAACGGGGCTGGAAAAACTACACTCCTGAAAGCTCTGCTGGGAGAGATCAAGTACGAGGGAAAACAGGAATTCCGTTTGATGGGAAAACCAGCCAGACCTACCATCGGATATGTACCCCAGAAAGTAGTGCTTGATCCGGAGACTCCAGTCAGTGTGCTGGATTTGTTTGCTGCCGCTGTGGCCGGCAGGCCATGCTGGCTTTCAATTGGGAAGAGGATCAGAAAAACCGCAGCCGAGGCACTGGAAATGGTGACAGCCGGAAATTTGATCCGTCGCCGTCTCTGCGATCTTTCCGGAGGAGAACTGCAGCGTGTGCTGCTCGCTTTAGCCATCTCACCTGTTCCGAATCTGCTCCTGCTGGATGAAGCCATGGCAGCGGTTGATGTCGGCGGGATCTCGCTGTTTTACGATGTGATCAACCGGCTTAAGAAAATCCATGACATCTCGATTATTCTGGTGACTCACGATATCGCAGGCGTAGCTCAGTACGCGGACAGAATGGTACTTTTAGATCGCAAAGTAGTGGCAGATGGCGATCCGGCTGAGATCCTCTCGGATGAACGCCTGCTGCAAAGTTTCGGCCCGGCATTATGGAACATCTCGAAGATTCCTGGAGGGCAGGGGCGAACTGCCGTTCGCCCGTACAAAGAAATTGATTGAATTTTCTGGAGAATGTTTATGGAATCCTGGCATGCTCTGATCGCGAAACTGCCGTTTGAATGGGCTCATTACCGCTTCATGGCAGATGCGCTGCTGGCGGTGCTGATCTGTTGCCCGCTGTTTTCCCTGATCGGGACTATGGTTGTCAGCAATCACCTGGTTTTCTTTTCTGATGTGCTGGGACATTCAGCCCTTACCGGCATTGCGATTGGAGTGCTGATGGGGCTGGGAGATCCTCAATGGGCAATGGTGGGATTCGCAATCATGCTGGCCATAGGCGTGAATGCGGTGAAAAAATACACCTCTGCTGCTCCGGATACAGTGCTGGGAGTGTTTTTCTCTGCCATTACAGCGCTCGGCATTGTAATTTTATCCCGGGGCGGTGGATTTGCGAAGTACACATCTTTTCTGATCGGGGATATTCTGGCTGTAGGCCCTGTAGAGATCGTTCGTCTGTGTTTTGCCCTTCTCCTGGTGCTCCTGCTCTGGTACATCGGGGGAAACGCGCTGCTGCTTGTCAGTGTCAGTCCTTCGCTTGCCAGGAGCAGGGGCAGGAATGTATTCCTGATCGAAACAATTTTTTCCATGCTGCTCGCGGTAGTGGTCACCATCTCGATCCGGCTGGTGGGAATCCTGATCATCAATTCTTTGCTGGTGCTGCCTGCCGCTGCAGCGCGCAACCTGGCGCGTGACACCCGCGCATATACTGCCTGGGCCCTTCTGCTGAGCCTGATTTCCGGAGTTTCCGGTTTGATCGCATCTTATTACTGGGGCACTGCCTCAGGACCGACGATCGTGCTTTTTGCGGCATTCCTGTATGCGGTCACAGCTGTTCTGCGCCCGCAGTTTCGAAAGAATTGATTTGATTTACTTTTCATGCATGTGAGTCACGCCGGTCCAGTCATGTGGCGGATCGGCTTCGTACTGGACACAGCGGGCAAGAATGATCTGCGCTGGTTTGTCGTCGGGTTTACTTTTTTTCAGTTCTTCGAACAGCTTTCTGGCTTCGGCCCATTTCTGCGCCATGTAAATTTCCATGCCTTCATTAAACAAATCGATGAATCGTTTGAATTCAGAGCTGAGACTCCCCCGCTCAGAAACAAGTTCATACACTCCGATACCCTGAGATTTACCCTTGACCGCGACTATGTCCAGCAGCCTGGCTTCGACCTCGGTTTTGGATCTCTGGTAGGTGAATTCGCTGATCATGATCTGCGTGCCGTAATACTTGTTAAGTCCTTCCAGACGATTGGCCAGATTCACATTGTCGCCCAGAATGGTGTAATTCAGCCTCTCAGAATAGCCGATGTTTCCGACCACAACCGGGCCGGTGTTAATGCCGAAGCGGGTTTTGAAAAGCGGCAGCCCTTTTTCCATCCATTCTTTTTCATGGAGTGAGAGATCCCTGCAGCACTTGAGTGCCGTGAGACAAGCAAGGACAGCGTGATTTTCGATCTGCCGCGGAGCTCCCCAGAAGGCCATGATCGCATCTCCTATGTATTTATCCAGGGTGCCGTGATTCTCCAGGATGATACTGGTCATTACGCGGAAATACAGATCCAGGTCTTCCGCCAGCTTTTCAGGGGCGTACTTTTCAGCGATCCTGGAAAAGCTCTCGATGTCGGAAAAAAAGATGCTCAGTTCCCTTCGCTCCGCGCTCAGCACAGCTTCTTTTTTCAAGCTGATCAACTCGCTCACTATTTCCGCAGGGACATATTTCTTAAAGGACCTCAGCCCTTTCTTCATATTCTCGATCGCGTCCTTCATGTGATTCATTTCCATGATCCGGGAATTGATCTGGATCTCATCCTCGATTTCAAATTTCTGAACTTTCTGCATGTCTCTGGAGATGGCGAGCAGCGGCTGGCTGATTTTTCTGGACAGTTCAATCGCGATCACGATCACCAGGACTAGAACGAGCAGTGAAATGAAGAACTGCATGCTGACCTGGAGCCGTTCATATCTGATAATTTTGTCGGCTGAAATGTCGATCCCCAGAATTCCTTCGAATTTCCCCTCCTTATCGAAAAGCGGAGCATAACTGGAGAGGAAAGTGCCCCACTTGTCAGTGTTGAACTCTTTTTCCACCTGGGTTTCATAGGGAGGATTGAAAGCTGCCAGCATCGGTTCTGTGGGTTCATCATACAGGTCACCGATGTGACTGACTTTTGTCGGGTCGTCTTCAGCATCCACTACAAAATAGACGTCTCCGCTACTCCGGCGCATGGTATAGATATACTTGAAATCTTTGCAGTTTGCCTTTACTTTCCTGAGCGATTCCTTGATCTCCTGGTATGCTGCGGAAATTTCGTCGCTCCGTGTCAATAATGTCCTGTGCTTCTCAGTGTCAATCTGCTGAGCCGCAATGGAGACCGAGTCATGCAGGCGCTCGCGGATCTGCTCTCTGATAAACGAGCTGACCATGAAGTATGTGCTCACTCCAAGCAGACAGGCTGTGAACAGCACGACTGAAATGAATGCGCTGCTGATGCTGAACTGGAAGCTGAATAAAAACTTTTTTCTGCTCATTCTATCATCATACTTTCTTCACTAAAATTGCTCAAGAAAAAAATGGGGCTGCCTTTTTGGACAGTCCCATTTTTTGAATTCAGTCGGTTCGGATCAGGAATGCGATTTTTCCTTTTTGGAAGTCTTTTTCGGAGCATCGGTTTTCTGCTTATCTCCGTAGTCAAGAGCAGCCTGTGCCGCTGCCAGTCTGGCGATCGGCACTCTGTAGGGAGAGCAGGAAACATAATTCATTCCTACAAGATGGCAGAACTTGACACTTTTAGCTTCGCCGCCGTGTTCGCCGCAGATCCCTACTTTGAGGTGTTTGCGGATGGAGCGGCCGCGTTCGATGGCCATGCGGACAAGCTGACCGACACCGTCAAAGTCCAGCACCTGGAAGGGATCGTCCTTGAAGATTCCAGCTTTTACATAGGCCGGAAGGAAGCTGCCCCCGTCATCGCGGGAGATGCCCATCGTGGTCTGGGTCAGATCATTGGTGCCAAAGCTGAAGAATTCAGCGTGTTCGGCGATCTGGTCTGCCATTAATGCAGCCCGCGGGATCTCGATCATGGTTCCCACCATGTATTCAAGCTTTACTCCGGATTTATGGATAATTCTGTCCGCAATTTCCCGGACCTGGATTTCCTGGATCTTGAATTCATGGGCATCCAGAGTCAGCGGGATCATGATCTCCGGATATACTTTCACGTTTTCTTTGGTGAGGTGTACGGCAGCTTCAACAATGGCTGTTACCTGCATTTCCAGAATTTCAGGATAGGTGATGCAGAGCCTGCAGCCGCGGTGTCCGAGCATCGGGTTGGCTTCATGCAACTGCTCGCAGCGATGGCGGATGGCTTCAGGGGTAAAACCTGTGATTTTAGACAGTTTGTTCACTCCAGCGTCATCCTTTGGTGTGAATTCATGCAGCGGAGGATCGATCAGCCTGATTGTCACAGGGTATCCTGCCATGGCCTTGAAAATACCGTAGAAGTCGTCCCTCTGGAAAGGAAGCAGTTTGGCCAGGGCTTTCTTGCGCTCGGAGGGAGTGCCGGCGACGATCATTTCCTGCATGGCAAGGCGGCGTTCTTCAGTGTCGAAGAACATGTGCTCGGTCCTCGTGAGGCCAATGCCTTCAGCGCCCAATCGAATAGCATTTTCAGCATCGTAAGGGGTGTCGGCATTTGTTCTGACCTTGAGAGTGCGAATCTGATCTGCCCAGCTCATCAGGGTTTTAAAGCTTGGAGTGAGCTCCGGTTTGATCAGTTCAAGTTTGCCGGCATAGATGTCGCCTTGTGAACCGTCGAGTGTAATGTATTCTCCCTGCTTGATAGTTCTGCCGCCGACTTTCATTAATTTCTGGTCATAATTAATATCCAGTGAGTCGCAACCCACGATGCAGCATTTTCCCCAGCCGCGGGCTACGACTGCAGCGTGTGAAGTCTTTCCGCCGGTGGCTGTAAGAATGCCCTGGGATGAGTGCATGCCGCCGACATCTTCAGGGCTTGTCTCCTTGCGGACCAGGATTACTTTATGCCCCTTGGCTGCGAATGCCTCAGCTTCGGCTGCAGTGAAAACCACTTCACCGGTAGCTGCTCCTGGAACCGCGTTGATGCCTGATGCAAGCCTGGACTGGGAGAGTATCTTCTTGTCTGTTCTCGGGTCAATGACCGGGTAGAAAAGCCGTTCGATGTCTTCAGGAGTGATGCGCTTGACGGCTTCTTCCTTCGTGATCAGGCCTTCTTCGACCATGTCAACGGCGATGCGGAATGTTGCTGCCGGTGAGCGCTTGCCGGTGCGGCACTGAAGTATGTACAGCTTCTCGTCTTCGATGGTGAATTCTATGTCCTGCATTTCCTTGTAATGCTTTTCAAGGATCTGGCGGACATTGCAGAGCTGCTTATATGCCTTGGGCAGTTTGCTCTCAAGCTCGATCAGTTTCAGCGGAGTCCGGATGCCTGCGACCACGTCTTCGCCCTGGGCGTTGATCAGCGTGTCTCCGTAAAATTCGTTTTCGCCGGAATTCGGGTCGCGGGTGAAACAGACGCCTGTGCCTGAGTTATCGCCTTTGTTGCCGAAGACCATCTGCACGATGTTGACGGCAGTGCCTTTGAGTTCCAGGATCTTTTCCACGCGGCGATATGTTACGGCTTTATCAGCTTCCCAGGAATTGAAGACAGCCATGACCGCGCCCCAGAGCTGTTCCATCGGTTCCTGAGGGAAGTCGCTGCCTTTCTTCTGGCGGTAGAAATCCTTGAACTGACCGCAGAGTTTTTTCAGCTGATCAGCTGGAATCTCGGGATCAGTCTTGACTCCGAGATGATGTTTCATTTCGTTCAGCATTTCTTCCATGGGTTCTTTGGAAAGTCCCATGGCTGTAGTGCTGTACATCTGGATGAAACGGCGATACGCGTCGTAAGCAAAACGGGGATTGTTTGTTTTGGCTGCCAGGCCTTCCACTGATTTGTCGTTGAGGCCGAGATTGAGGATGGTTTCCATCATGCCTGGCATGGAACGGGCTGCGCCGGAGCGCACTGAAACCAGCAGCGGGTCATGGGGATCACCAAGCTTTTTGCCTGTAGCCTTTTCCATTTTAATCAGGTATTCCCTGACATTGTCCTGCAGGCCTTCGGGGAATTTCCGGCCGAGTCTGAAGTATTCCGCGCAGGCGTCGATGGAAATGGTGAAACCGGCAGGTACAGGAAGTCCGATCTTAGTCATTTCGGCTAAACCAGCACCTTTTCCGCCGAGAATCTCCTTCATTTTTCCATCGCCTTCGGACTTGCCGCCCCAGAAATAGTAAAGATATTTATCATTTTTTTTTGCAGTTGTTTTCTTAACGGTCATTCATCCTCCAAGCGAACCATGGTTCGCTGTTTGATTCTCTAAGCTCCATACTGCTTGACAAGTTTTTCGAAAGAATCCCAGTCCCGGACTGCCATGTCGGCGAGGATCTTGCGATTTAACCCTACATTGGCTTTGCTCAGCCTGTTCATGAAAACACTGTAACTGGTGCCGAGCTTCCTGCAGCCCAGGTTGATCCTGGTGATCCAGAGCCTGCGCATCTGGCGTTTCTTTTGTTTCCTGTCCCTGAAGGAATAGTACATCGCCTTCATGATGGCGTTGAGAGCGGTCCTGTAAAGCACATTTCTCGAATTTTTAAAACCCTTTGCGCGATTCAATACTTTCCGGTGTCTTTTCTTGGTCATGACACCGCCTTTGACCCTAGCCATGAGAACCTCCTTAAATAATGAATTTAATTCACGCGGTAATCATCCTTGCTGCGCTCTTCTGCTGCGATTCGTGGATCAGTGTCGCTTTGCGCAGGTTTCTCTTGCGTTTCCTTGATTTTTTAGTCAGAATGTGGCTTTTGAAGGCTTTGCTTCGCTTGACCTTGCCGCTTTTAGTGAGGGAAAACCTCTTGCAGGCCGCTCTTTTAGTTTTCATCTTGGGCATTGCTGTCCTCCTTCTTGAGAGCTTTTTCAATTTTCTTCGGTGCTATAAGCATTATGATCTGACGTTCTCTGAAATCCGGTTCTTTTTCCACCTTGCCGGCATCGCCGATCAGCCCGACTATTTTTTCAAAAAGCACCTTTGGCTTTTCCTTGTTCCCGATCTCCCTGCCGCGAAGCTGCAGGATAAATTTGACTTTGTGCTCATGAGCCAGAAATTCAAGGGCATGCTTGACCTTGATCCCCAGGTCGTGATCCTCTATGTTCAGCCTCATCGTGAGCTGCTTGATCTCGACGACCTTCTGCTTTTTTCTGGCATCGCGCTCTTTGCGGCGCAATTCATACTTGTACTTCCCGAAATCCATGATTTTGCAGACCGGAGGAACCGCCTGGGGAGCAATTTCCACCAGGTCCAGCTCAAATTCCCTGGCTTTGGCCATGGCATCTTGAAAGCTCACAATTCCAAGCTGCTCAGCTTCGGGACCAACCAGGCGAACCTCTTTCACCCTGATCTCGAAGTTGACTTTCGGGAGCTTAGGATTTCCGACTTTTCCTTTAATAGTTACACCTCCAAAATAAAATAGGCAGCCCTGGAAGCTGCCATTTTGAAATAAAACATGTTGAACATGTTGTTCCCGGACCGATATTACCCTCTAAGCCTGAGGCTGAGGGTGAGAAGCGGCAGCTTCTGCTTAGATTAATGCGCTTATATTAATATCCGGACTTTACCTTGTCAAATAGGCACTGGACCAGAGCACCAAAATTTTTCCTTCCAGTTTTTCAAGCCCCCGTGCTTAAGAATTTTTTCGCTAATTATTCTTCCTGTTTCAGGAGATATCAGTGATTCATTATTATTTTGAAGATAATCAAACAAGTTGTCCGAAAACAGGGAACCTATTGTGTACCAATAGCCGTATCCGGGTTGAGTGTTCAGCACGAAATCATAAAGCCAGGTGTTTTCGGAAATCTTTACCCCTGTAATATTCTCGAAATTTTTCGCATGATATTTCGATATTTCATCAGGAGCAATGACGCCGTCGGCGTAAATCTTCAATTCCGTTCTGGCGTTGTTCAGCACAAAGGCATCAAAATTGACAATAAAACTGTCTTTAAACAGATGATAGCAGCTGATATCATCTTCGGAAAATCCGAGTTTCAAAAGGTTCTCTTTGCTATAGAACAGTCTCTCAAAAAAAATGGCAAGTCCCTCCTTGATTCCAAAAAAAGGATCAGTGGAAACAAGAAGGTTATCTCCTGTTCGGTGAAGATATTCTACGGCATGCCCGAATTCATGCACAAGCGCACTTAGCTGCATCATATTTTGAGCTTTTTTCCCGATCAATATCACAGGCGGATCAAGTGTGAAGAACATGCCACAGGTGGGAATGTCTTCCACTTGAACCCTGACTCTGTCAAGGCAGTCGCCGTAACCTATAGATGCATAAAATTCCAATACCAGTTTCACCGGATCATCAATTTTCTCTCTGAATTTATCGAGTTTGATTGCTTTTCTGTTTTTGGTGAATTCCCAGTCACAGAATGAGAGGCTGCCGCGAGACTGAAGTCCCAGATTGTTTTTTACAGGTATAAGACGTTCTGCCAGTTTTCTAGTCTTGGAATCAAGCAAACGATGGATTTCATTTTCCTCTATGCCAGCCCTGAAAATTTCGCTGTAATCAATGAACCCGAATTTCCGGGCAAGTTCAGTCCTTTTTTTAATCATCCCCAGAGCCGGGGTGAGAATTCTGTCATCATTCCCGTAAAGGGCATGATAAATGCCATTTCTTTGTTCAGGGTCTTCTGTGGTATAAATTTTACCGAACAATTGGTTGAAACTCAGTTCTTCGTTATTGTAATTATACTTTTTCCCTCCCAGGTTCTCTTGGTATTCGTTTGTAAGT
Source organism: Candidatus Wallbacteria bacterium (assembly GCA_028687545.1). NCBI lineage: Bacteria > Candidatus Walliibacteriota > Candidatus Wallbacteria bacterium. The sequence goes on along the minus strand of JAQTZZ010000008.1, from coordinate 44,250 downwards.
TTCAGGAGTTCTCCGTTCTTGTAGAACATGGAGTCAGTGATCGACTCCCTCGCCGCCAGAAGAATATTTCTCTTCTCCGACGGATGATTTTCTTTCAATTCCCTGTTCACATCTGCTAAAAGCCTGCTGTCGGCAATGAAAGAATGATATTCCTGCTGTTCTTTCTGGTCATCGATATCCTTGCCGCAACAGCTCTCTAATCTGTTGCGGTCAAGGAATTCTTTCCTCTTTTCTATTTCTTTCGCAAAAATGTTAATCCTTTCGAAGAATTCCATCTTAACTCCTTCCTATAATGAGGGCAGAGCAATTTTAACTTAATTTTGGCGGACACACAAGTCGTTCCAAGAAGAAAGGCGGGAATTCAGCATTGAAAAAAAGCCTATCCGGAATTATAATGAGTTAAGTTTTCAACTGGAGTCCTGCCATTATCAGGGAAAAGAAGATTGTCATCGGACCCGCGGCTTTCGAATTCATCAGGATCGAACCTGGAGAATTCGAAATGGGTTCGGATGGACCCTTCTCAGTCAGGGATGAACGACCTGTCCACTCAGTGACCATCAGAAAGGCTTTCTGGATCGGGAAATTTCCTGTCACCCAGGAGCAGTTTGAAGCAGTCAGCGGAAAAAATCCCAGCTTCTTCAAAGGCGGGAAATTGCCTGTAGACAATATTTCCTGGAATCTATGCCAGGAATTCTGCCGGGAACTCAGTTCGAGAAATGCTGGCTGGTTCAGGGTACCAACGGAAGCCGAGTGGGAATTCGCCTGCCGTTCAGGAAATTCTTCCGAGTTTTTCTGGGGGGATTCACTGAATGGAGATTACTTCTGGTATTCCTACAACAGCTCTGGTGAAACACAAGAGGTCGGCCTGAAAAAGCCCAACGCCTGGGGGATCCATGACATGCTTGGCAATGTCTGGGAATGGTGCAAGGATTTTTACAGCGAGGATTATTACATGGAGTCTCCTGAGACAGACCCTGTCTGCCTGAGGGACAAAATCAGGCTCGGCATGAAGGTGAAACGCGGTGGTTCCTGGCAGGAACCTGCAGATCGTTGCCGCTGCGGAAGCCGGGGCAGGGCAAATCCGGAATTCATGACCAGGGATACAGGTTTCAGACTGATTTTTGAAGAACTGGCATAAACCCGTAATTTCTCAAACATCAATTGTAACTTTAATTTTACTGTACATCAGACGAATTTGATTAATAATTGAATTACAAGTACAAGAAAGTAATTCAAGGGGGTACTATGAACACAAAATTTTACATCTGTTATTTTATCTTAGGGATTTTCATGACATTGACTGCTTCTGAGCCGGTTTCTCCGGCATTCAAACCCTTTTCCCTGCCATTCTTGTTCGGCAGAGGAAACTCTTTTACTTTTTCCAAGCCGGTTGCAGGACGGAATTATGTATTCTGCTTTTTTAACAACCGGCTCGGAGATGCTGCCATTGAAATCAGAAAGCTGGACGCCATGAGGGATAAATACAGCCACACCTTTTTTTATGCAGTAGATGAGAATGAACCTTCCAGATTCGGAGCGGATTTTGTGAACCGGAATACGATCGAGATGCGCTGCCTGTCTGACAGCTGCGGAGAACTCGCCAAGCTTTATGGAGCTGGTGGCTCTCCTTCAGTTCTGGTGATCTCAGGCAACGGCTCACCATATGTGATTAATTCTCTCCTGGTTCCTTCTCTTGACAAATGCCTTAAGGAACTCACCAGAGAACACGATCAGATTTTTTACATCTCCTCCAGGTTTTCCTATTACAGTCATGGAGCATCCAGCACCCGGGTCACGCTGGGATCGATTGAACCGGACAGTACCTATCGAAAAAGCGAATCCCAGTTCGAAAGCCCGGATTGTCATTATTTTACTGATATCGCGCCTTGCGGATATAAATTCCTGGAAGGAAAGTTTAAATGTACTGGATACAGTCTTATCGAGTACAACCTCAGAAATCAGAGCCTGAATGAAGTCAAAGGAGTCGGGGGATATACCGCGAAATATTCCCCTGACTATAGGCAGGTAGCCTTTGTAACAGGCCTCAAGGATACCACAATCCTCCGCACCTGCAATCTGGACGGCAGCGGACTGCAGGACTGGGTCACTTACAAGACCGGCTACAAGGGAGATTATGACAGTGATTTTATCCAATGGGGTGTGATTAATGATCCTGAGTTCACACCTGACGGGAAGACCATTGTATATTCAGCCTCGATAGAAGGGATCAGCAACCTTTATCAGGTGGATCTGATCAGCAGGGAAGTATACATGCTGACAGACAACACTGACCAGAAAACCAGCTATAGTTACCCTTGCGTGACTCCGGACGGCAGTGAACTTGTGTTTGCGGAATCCAGATGTTATGAAGACAGGAGAACAAGTTATCTCTGCACCAAGGAGATCCATGGCGGCAAAATCAACAGGTTTTACTGTGTTGAGGAGATGGGGATCTCTTCATTGCACCTTTCAGTTGACGGTGAGAAACTGGCATTTTTACAATATGCCTGCCATGGCTGGGACAGCTGGCTTAATGAAATCAGACTGGACAGCCTTGAACTTAAGCGGCTGTTCAAAGGGGATGTGGACTGGATTGTGGGCTGGAAATAATGTCAGTTTCCGGCCTTCTTATGTACAGAACCGGGTTTATAAAGCTCTTCCAGGATCTGCCTGATATTGGTCTGATTCACTGTGACATTATCGAGCTTGGTTTCACTGGTTTCAGAAGTATTTTTCTGCGATTCCAGATCACCGGAAGACAGGTCTTTCAGGGCATTCACGTTGATCGAGGAAAGAAGCTTCTGCACCTCGGTGGAGTCGCCTGAATTGAGTTTTTCGATCAGCTGGGAGACTTCGCTCGTATTGCAGGACTGGAACATTTCCTGGCCGTCGCTGCTTTTCAGATATGCGCCCATCGATGACATCAGCTTTTTCAGGAAATCCGAGTCTCCGGTCTTCACCTGGCCTCCGAATTCCGCCATGCTGCCGTTCAGCCTGGAGAGCAGGCCTTCCATCAGGTCAGGGCTGACCAGGCCTTCAGGGCTGAAATCAGGCAGATTCGCGGAGTCCTTGGCAGCTTCGGACAGCTTCGTCGGGTCCACGTCGTCAGGGTCCAGGCTGGTGCCTGCAGTGATGTTCTGCAGGCTTTTATTCAATTCATCAGTGTTTGGGATGTCCTCGTCATCGTCTGCCGCGAAAAGCGGCAGGGAGATAAAAATAAAAAAAAGAAAGCTGAAATAAAGCTTATACATGTTTCGCAGTGCTCCTTTCATTGTTATGGGCGCAGCAAGCGGCGGCATACAAATCTTGCTCACCATTATAGTATACCTGAAAAGAATTTGGAAGATACATAATCCGTCAGGCTGTGAATCACCTTGAATTTTACCAGTAGAATCAATATAATTCGTGCATGAAAAGTTCGCTCTGGCTTCCGCCTGAATGGAGCAAGAAAGCTGTCTGGTACCAGATTTTTCCTGAACGATTCAGGAATGGAGACCCAGCGAATGATCCCAGGATCGGAGACCTGAGTGGCGCTTATCCTGGAAATAACGACCTGGCCTGGCAGCTGCACCCCTGGAACTCGGACTGGTATCAGCGTCAGCCCTGGGAGCGGAATCAGCGTGACATCTGGTACAACATCCACCGCCGCCGCTATGGAGGCGATCTGCAGGGTATCCTGGATAAGCTCGATTATCTACAGGATCTCGGTGTAAACGCCATCTATCTGAATCCAGTTTTCGATTCCCCTTCTGCGCATAAATACGACAGCGCATCCTATCATCACATTGACCCTAATTTCGGTCCTGATCCTGACGGGGACCGCAAGCTGATCCAATCTGAAATCCCGGATGATCCGTCCAGCTGGGTCTGGACTTCTGCTGACAGGTTGATGAGATCTCTGATCTCAGAACTGCACAGGCGTAAAATGCGGATTATTTTTGATGGAGTGTTCAATCATGTGGGCTACAATCACTGGGCTTTCAAGGATCTGAGAAAGAGTCAGAAAAATTCGAAATACGGGGACTGGTTCTCTGTCAACGCTTGGGATGATACGGCTTCAGGAAGCAGTTTCGATTATAAATGCTGGTATGGCGTGAGAGAACTGCCTGAATGGAAACAGGATGAAAACGGGCTTGTGGAAGGGCCGAAAAAATACATCTTCGATTGCACCAGGCGCTGGATGGATCCTGACGGAAATGGTGACAGCTCAAAAGGTATCGACGGCTGGCGGCTGGACGTGGCTTTCCTGATCAGGCATCAGTTCTGGAAAGAATGGGCGGCACTTGTGCGAGAGATCAATTCTCTGGCATACCTGACAGCAGAAATCATCGACACTGTGGAAGCTAATAAACCCTATCTGGAAGGCGATGAATTCCACGCAGTGATGAACTACAATTTTGCCTTTGCCTGTTCGGATTTTTTCTTTGATAAAAAAGGAATATCAGCAACATGTTTTGATGAATTGCTCAGAAAACTTCGCGACGCCTATCATCCTGAAACGGCATATGCCATGATGAATTTGTTCGGAAGCCATGATACGAACCGACTGGCTTCGCACATTGTCAACGGATTTCCAGATTACCGAGACTGGTCTAAGTATTTCGACGAATCCCTTGGAAGGAATCGGAATTACAATGTGCGGAAACCGAATGCAGATGAGATCAGATTGCAGGAATTGTTTCTGATAATGCAGATGACTTATGTTGGCGCGCCCATGATTTTTTATGGCGACGAGGCAGGAATGTGGGGAGCCAATGACCCCTGCTGCAGGAAGCCGATGCTCTGGGATGACATAGAGTATTTCGATGAAGTATTCCTGCCTGATGATACAAAACGGGCTAAACCTGATCCAGTGAAATTCAACCGTGAGTTGTTCAGTTGTTACAAAAAACTGATTGGGATCAGGAATTCCCATCCAGCGCTGCAGATTGGAAAATATGAAACTATTGTGATTGATGATGAACATGAGATTTTCGGATTTTCAAGGAACCTGGGCAGGGAAGAACTGCTGATTTTTTTAAATAAAAGCCTTGATTCTCAGATTATTAGAGTTAAAACACTTAGTAAAGGGCCATTTATCGATTTGCTGGACGAAAAAGGCCTGTTTCAGGTTGTGAATGGTGAAATTCTGCTGGAAATCCCGGCTTGCGGGGGAAGGATTATCATGCAGAGATGATTGTTATTGATGGTAACAGGAAATTCAAGATTCAAGATTCAAGATTCAAGATTAATAATGCAGTCAGTAATGTCCGCTACCTGGCGAAATGTTTTTCAATGTATTTCAACATCAGTTCATCCGCCCTGTCACGGCACTGACCGCAGACTGTACTGATCTTGGTCTTTTCCTGCAGTTCGATGAAAGTGCGGGCACCTTCCAATACAGCATCTTCAATTTCCGAATCATAGATGGTCATACACTGGCAGATGAGTGTTCTGTTTTCCTCTCTGATCTTGTCCAGCATGCCGTTTTTTTTGTAGTAATCGTTGATTGCAGCCCTCAACGCCTTATCGCCGAGCACCGAGCAGTGGATTTTGCGGTCAGGCAGGCCGCCCAGCTTCTTCACTATGTCTTTGGGCGTGATTTTGAAAGCTTCTTCCAGCTTCATGCCTGTCACGACTTCCGAGAGCATTGAGGTACTGGCAATTGCGCTCGCGCACCCGTATGTTTTCCAGCGGCATTCGCTGATGATGTTTTTAACTTTATCCACTTTGATCACCATCAGCATCTCGTCTCCGCACTGCGGATTGCCGACCATCCCCCGGCCATCGGGATTGAAGGCTTCTTCGTCATCCAGGATGTTTCTGGGATTTGTGAAATGCTCGCGTACCAGGTCGGTGTATGCCCATTCGGTTTTGGCCATCTGTCCTCCGGTCTATATTACCAGTTGATTTTTCATCATATTTGTGGGGGCGCAGCATGCTGCGCCCTTACGAAAGTACATTCATTTTTTCTTATACGTTGTAGACATCCTGCGGATCTTCTCGATGATGCCAGGAAACACTTTCAGCACTCGGTGGATTTCTGATTCTGTCGTCTGCCTGCCCAGGCTGATCCGGACTGAGCCGTGAGCCCATTCGTGAGTCAAACCCAGCGCAAGCAGGACATGCGACGGGTCGAGTGATCCGGACGCGCAGGCTGAGCCAGTGGAAACGCAGATGCCTTCCAGGTCAAGGTAGAGCAGAATTGATTCCCCTTCAGCACCCATGAAAGAAACATTCAGAGTTCCGGGCAGGGTGTCATCCTGGTCTCCGTTGAAGCGGATGTCAGGTATTTTTTCAGCGAGTCCGTATTTCAGTGCCTTCTTCAGGCTCAGCAGTCGAATTGCTTCTTCATCCATCTCCTCTCTGCGCATGTCTATAGCTCTGGAAAGTGCCAGAATTCCGATCGTATTCTCTGTACCGGCCCTTCGTCCCATCTCTTGATGCCCGCCTCGGATGAATGGGCAGTAAGGGATGCCTTTCCGGATGTAGAGAGATCCTACACCTTTGGGTCCGTAAATTTTATGCGCTGAAAAGGAGAGGAAATCTATCTCCAGTTTTCTTACGTCCAGCGGAATTTTTCCTACAGCCTGCACAGCATCGGTATGGAAGTAAGCGCCATACTTATGTGCCAGCCTGGCAATTTCTCCTATTTCCTGGATGGTGCCGATTTCATTGTTGGCAGACATCACAGAGACCAGGGCAGTATGCTCTGACAGGAGTTTCTGCAGTTGGTTCAGATCGATCTTACCCCGGTCGTCTACTTTTAGAAAGTGCACTTTGAGACCTTTACTGGCAAGGCACTTGGAGGCCTCCAACACGCAGGGGTGCTCAATCACTGTAGTGATGATCTCGTCCCGTTTGCCCTGTTTGGCGCTGCAGCAGGATCCGTGGCAGGTGATATTGTTCAGAACTCCGTTATTAGCTTCAGAGCCGGTGCCTACAAAGATAAGTTCTTCAGGGCTGGCTCCGAGAAATCCGGAGATATTGGCACGTGAGGCCTCGATCGCTGCACGTGATGTGCGTCCCAGTTCGTGCAGGCTGGAGGCATTGCCGTAAAGGCTCATGGCCTTGATAATGGCCTTCTTCACCTCAGGGTGGATCGGAGTGGTGGCGTTGTTGTCCAGATAGATTATTTTGTGGCTCATTGCTCCCTCCGGCCGGATTTGATAAATTGTCAGCATTATATCATGATTCAGGATCAGTTTGAAGGCTCGGGGTACGATGTTCGCGGTTCGGGTATGGAACAAGAGGCTTGCGGTTCGAGGCACGGATCATGGCATGTATCAACAGAGAATCCGATTCCGGACCTCGCACCCCGAGCCTCGTACCCAAAAAGTAAGTGTGCTGTTAGAGGATTGAAAAAATGGATGAAAAGATCGATAACGGGCAGAGTCAGACTCACGAAGCCTTCCTGAAAATGAGGACTGAGAAGAGGCTGAAAGCCCGCGCCCGCAGGATCAGTGTGGTCGAAGGATCAGCTTGCAGCATAATGGACGGCTGCGGTCAGCGTTACATGATACCTTACGCTCTAGCGCTGGGAGCGCAGAACAGGGAAATAGGATTTCTGAGCAGCTTTCCCTCTATTCTGGGTGCGGTTTCCCAGCTGATCACAATCAGGATGCTGGGAAAATTTTCTCGGAGAAAGCTGCTTTTCTTCTCTGTTTTTTCCCAGGCTCTGATGTGGCTTATGATGATTTTCGCAGGTTACAGGTATTATTACTGCCCGCATGGCTCAATGGAGATAATAAATCTGCTGACCGTGATCTACACTCTGCTGGCTCTTTTCGGGTCAATGCTTACTCCTGCCTGGAACTCCTGGATGAACGACATTGTCCCGAAAAACAGGGGCCGTTATTTCGGCAAACGCAATCAGATAGTGGGCCTGGTTGCGATGGTGAGCATGCTGTTTGCTGGACTTTTCATGGATGTTTTCAAAAAAAACCACCTTTTCTGGGGTTTTGCAGGGCTGTTTGCCGTCTCTTTTCTGGCGAGAACAGTCTCTGCCCTCCTTTTCCTGATTCAGTATGAACCGCCATTCAGGCAGGAAAAAGGGAGTTTTTTCAGTTTCAGGGACTTTCTGCTCCGGATTTATGAGAATAATTTCGGAAGATTTGTGGTGTTCGTTTCCCTGATCGGTTTTTCCACCATGATCTCTGCCCCTTTTTTCTCAGTATATATGCTCAACGAGCTGCAGATGAGCTATACAGGTTATACCGCAGTAGTCCTTGCTTCGTCCCTCACCAACATGATCTTCATGCCTGCCTGGGGCAAGTTCGCGGACCGTTACGGCAATTTCATGGTGATGCGTATCTGCGGTATACTGGTTGCCATTGTCCCCCTGCTCTGGCTGGTATCACCGCAAGTGCATTCAATTCTTCCTTCTCTGGTTGTACCTGTGCTGGTATTGATAGAGGGTTTTTCAGGGATTGCCTGGGCCGGTTTTTCCCTGGCTAACGGCAATTACATTTTCGAGGCTGTCACCAGGCAGAAACTGGCGATCTGCGTGGCTTACTTCAACATCATATACAGCATAGGGGTTTTTGCAGGAGGAATGCTGGGAGGTTATCTTGGGAATATGGGGATCAGGCTTTCCGGTTCAGGCCTTCTCTTTGTATTCCTGATCAGCGGATTCGCCAGGCTGGCTACATATCTCCTGATGATCGGGAGGATCAGGGAAGTGCGGATCGTGAAGAAGTTCAGGCTCAGGGATGCGATAGAGATGATTTCACATCTGAATCTGATGAAAATTGTGGGCATATTTCGATAAAAGTGACTGGTGATTAGTGAATAGTGAATTGATAATATTGATTCCTGGTGGAAAGAGTGGAAATTCTCTATTTCATCATTCACTAATCACCATCAATTCATTGAGAGGTAAGAATGATAAAATCGACTATTTTTCTCCTGGTCATTGCAGTGACTGCAATTTGTGAGGGAGGAGTTATGAATCTCGTGCTTGCAGGCGGAGGAATTGACGACAGCGACAAGGAATATTACGGGACTATCATCAAGCTTGCCGGCGGGAATCACAGCCGGATCGGGATCATCACCGCAGCATCCGTGCCTGAGCGGGATGACCCGGACCGGGGAACTCCTGCTGCCAGTAATTCGCGGGAAAACGGTGAATTCTATCTGAAGCTTTTTACACAGCACGGTGCTAAAGCCGCAGAATGGATCCCGATCGATATTGACACGATCTCGAACAATAAAGATGAGAAACTGATTGCCAGAGTGGGGAAAATGACCGGCTTCTTTTTTGGAGGTGGTGATCAGACCAGGCTGGTGCAATGCCTGATGAATGACGATGCTTCTGATACGCCACTGCTCTCAGCCATCAGACGCAGATTCGAAAACGGAGCAGTGGTTTCAGGCACCAGTGCCGGAACCGCGATCCAGTCAGGGATTCCGATGATCTCAGGCGGAGTTTCATATTACGGCCTGCGTGACGGGATCTACAAAGATGGAGCTCCACATCCTCACGGCGATGATGATCTGACATATTCTCCGCAGGGAGGTTTTGCTTTTTTCAATCAGGGTCTTCTAGACACTCATTATGTGCAGCGCGGCAGACAGGGCCGTTCCATCAGGCTGGCATGGGAGAGGGGAGTCAGGCTGATCTTCGGCGTCGATGCCGGTGCCACCATGGTGATCAGGAATGCCAACACTCCTGACGCTGAAATGACAGTGCTGAGCGACCTTGGCGTGACAGTGATCGACCTCTCGCGTGCCCGGGCCGGAGCAGGCAAGGAATTTTCCATTTCCAACGTGCTGGTGCATTATCTGACGCACGGCGACAGGATGAAAATCGGGAAAAAGGAATTTCAGATTGCCGACTATAAAAAGCCGCTGGCAGGCAGGGAGGAAATACTTTCTGTAAAGCCATCCCCTGACATTTTCAGCTGTCCGGAACATGTCGTCGGCACCAGTGAGACCAGGATCTGTGAGAAGGAATTCATGCGCGTCACCACAGGGCTGTTCAAGTCTGCCAACCATGTTGTATACGGCACTACCTGGGAGAAGAATCCCAGATTTCAGGTCAAAATGGAAAAAAGTGGAAAATATGGATCAGCTGGTTATGAGGGCATCAGGAAGAAAGAATCAGTGATTTCCTATCTGAACATGCTCCTTGAAATCAAGCCGTTAAATGATGACTTCCAGAACAGTAGAATCAGGGAATAAAACGCGATCTTTTTCATACGGCATCTTCCCCTTTTCCGATCATTCCAACTCCCCGTATTTCTGATATTGCTTAGGCACATACCAGTTCTCAAAATTGTAGCGGATGCCTGCCGGCTCAAGCTTGATGCCGTGAATGCGTTTGTGAACAGCGTAGATCATGTCTGTCGCATAGATGAAGATGTAGGGCTGCTCGTCAGCCAGTATCTGATGGAAACGGTGATACATTTTTTCCCGTTCTGCCTGGTCCGTAATTTTACGGGCTTCTTCCAGCAGTCTGTCCACCTCAGGATTACTGTATGACATGAAATTATCACCCATCTTGCCTTTTTCCTTGTCAGGCATCTGTGATGAATGCCAGCGCCGGTATGGGTCCGGATCAACATTGTGGGACCAGCCCAGGATCATTGTATCGTAACTTTTGTAATCACAGATATCCATCAAGGCGTTCCAGTCCACAAATCTGACGCTGGCTGAAACGCCTACGTCCTTCCAGTAGTCCCGGATCATACAGGCGGCCAGTTTGCGGGTGTCATTTCCGTTGTTGGTGACTATCTCCACCTGGAATTTCTTTCCGTCCCGCTCCAGGATCCCGTCGCTGTCCGTATCTTTCCACCCTGATTCATTCAACATCTGCCTGGCTTTTTCAGGGTCATAGGGCCAGGGCTTGACGGACTTGTCGTATGCCCAGAAAAATGGAGGGAACGGGCCGGTTATGAGTGTGCCCATGCCATAGAGAGCGTTGTCAATGATCTTCTGCCGGTCAGTGGCCAGGCACAGTGCCTGACGAACTTTTCTGTCCTGGAAAAAAGGATTCAACAGATTGAATGAGAGAAAGTTGTAAACCCTCTGCGGATAACGGAAGACATTGAATTTTGAAGTGAATTCAGGGGTATCGGCCTGCTTGATGAACTGGTCTGTCGTGATCGCGAAGATGTCCACATTTTCCTTCAGAAGTTCCAGAAACTGCATGGACGGATCCGGAATGATTTTCAGAATGTAGCGGTCAGCATAGGGACGTCCATTGAAATAATCCAGGTTGGCTTCTAAAACTACTCTGGTCTGAGGTTCCCAGTTCTTCAGCCTGAAGGGGCCGGTACCTATCGCCTGCTGATTATATTTGGATGTATTGATATCTTCATTGAGGAAAAGGTGCCTGGGAATTATGCCAATCGACCAGGCTTCCAGGGCTGCTGGAGTCAGATTGTCGTATCTGACTCTGACTGTATCAGGGTCAATCACTTCCACAGTTTTGACCTGTGAGAAATTTTCCCTGTCATAGGTCTGGGTTTTGGGGTCAGCGATTTTCTGATATGTGAAAAGCACGTCCCAGGCATTGAACGGCGCAGCATCGTGCCATCTGACGTTTTTTTTCAGATGAAAGGTGATCTCCCGGCTCTCCAGCGAGATTTCCCAGGTATCTGCCAGATCGCCCAGCATATTCAGTTCCGGCCCTTCCTTGACCAGCCCGGAAAAAATCAGTCCGCAGGTTCTGCGGGTGACTGAATCAGGGCAGAGGATCGGGTTAAGGATTACAGGGCCGGCATTGGAAGTTTCCACGATACTGTCCCCATATGCCGGGGACAGCGAGATTTCCATCGTAGTTTCCGACACGCGATTGCTGGGAGTTTCTACGCCACAACCTGGGAGGAAAATAAACATGACAACCAAAAATGGCGCAAATATCATCACCATTCACAACTCAATCCTTGAATTTGTCAGGTGTCAGTTCCTTGACCGGTCCGTGATAGCGCAGGAATTTCCCTGTATCAAGTGTCCCTTTTAAATAGTTAACTGCGCATGCTGGGCAGAAATTATAACAGCGAAAACAAGATATGCATTTTTTTCCGAAAACCGGCAGTTCATTTTCAAGCAGGATGTTATGGACAGGGCAGGACTCCACGCAAAGCCCGCAGCGTGTGCAGCGGGATTTATCCGCCCACAGATGTCTGGGCAGGCCTTTGATACCGAACTTCCAGATCCAGCGCATGAGAGAGCCGAACAGACGGTAACCCGGATTTTTTCCCTGAATGTATTTTTCATCAGCCACGATCAGGTCTGCAAATCTGCTCAGAGCCCAGTTTGCCCTTTCTTTCATTTTTTCCAGCTTTTCTCCGGATTCAGGGGGAAAGAAGGAAAAAGGAGGAATCGGGACCTGGAAATTTGTGGGCATGTTTATCTGGATGGACTGGCGCAGTGTCAGACCTTTGTGGCGCAGTGTTTTTCTGAGAAAAGAATCTCCGTCTCCTGAAAAGGAATTCTGGGTGCAGAAGATGGAGATGTTTTTCCGTTTAGCGAATCTGGGCAGTTTTTTTACAAAGTCTTTCACAGGTGCTGGAGCATCTGAACAGTAAATTGGATATCCAAGAACGATCTGATCCGCTTCGCTCAATGTTCTGGACAGAAGCTGCTCGTCGCTGATGAGCGGGTTTTCCACAGACTGGACTGTGACTTCGCAGTCCCGGTCGTGCAGCCTGGTGGCGAGTTGCCCTGCCGCCCACCAGGTGTTTCCCGTGCCGCTGAAGTAGAAGATCGCGATTTTCATGTCAGCTCCTTATCAAGATAGTGTTCTTTATGTCTATCATACTCCAAGAAAAGATCTTTTCAAAATGTTGAGTTATTACCGGTCAGAGGTTTTGGCATTTAAGGTCTTCCGGTGGTTGCCGGAAGAGATAAAAACAGTTAAAATATGTTCATGCATAACATACCATCAACCCCTATCGGATTTTGTGGAAGAAAGAAGGAACTGGACGAACTTGTGACTGCGTTTTCCGATCACCGCGTGCTTGTGATTTCCGGGAACTCCGGCATCGGAAAATCCGCACTTGCCATGACTCTGGCCAATCAGCTCAACGCCATGGAGGCCTATCAGAACCTGGTGGCATTCATCATCTGCAGGCCGGGCTGGAACAGGGAAGACCTGATGGCAGAGATCGCAAAAAATGTTTTCCGCGTCACAGGCAACAAGGATCAGTATTCACCATCGATCGGATATTCAGCAGAGACTGTCACCCGTATGATCGAGGACAATCTTCTGATCCTCTTCATTGACGACCTCTATCAGATCGGGAAAGAGATTTTCGTGGAGCTGATCACTGCGGCCAGGAAAAACCTGAAAATGGGACGCCTGCTGATCTCTTCACGGACCGACTTCGCCGGACTGAACATGAAAACTCTCGAAGTGTACGATCAGGTTCTGGAAGGTCTTCAATACGAAGAATGCACCCAGATGGTGGAGAATCTGCTCAAACTCAACCTGTTCGAGAGATTTCCAGATGAGATCAACTGGAAGCTTTTTTCCAAGTTCAAGGGGAACCCGTTTTTTGTGAAGATGATCGTGGGACTGCACACTGCCTTTGGCCTCAAAATCGACGAATTTCTGGAGTCTTTCCCTACCGCTGAAGAGGAAAAGAATAATCATATATTGCGTACTGTAGTAAATACCATTTCCCAGATCGAAATATCCATTCTTAAATCACTCGCTGTTTTGCGGATTCCGATCAGGGCCGAAGAATTTTTCCGGAATGACGATGATGCTCACAAGTCAGCCCGGCGCAGGCTGATCAGCGGCTTCATGCTGGAATATGATCAGGAACACAAGATTTATCTGCACAGCGTAGTGCGCAATCACTTGCTGCAGAGCATGAAACAGGAAGATCTCAAAAACATGCACCTGGATTATGCCGAGCATTTCGCAAAGCATGAGAAAGCCAGGATTGCGGATCTGAAGGAAGCTTACTACCATTTCCAGAAAGGCGGAGACACGAAGAAAGCTGTGGACCTGATCCACAGGCTCAGTAAAGAGATGCTGACTCTAGGCCGGCAGACCGAGAATTTCTACTATCTGCTCGTCGACGCTATTGAAAATTGCAACGAATACAGGGAGCAGGACCTGATCAAATCCAGGATCGAGATGCTGATCCAATGGCGGCAGATCCAGGAAGCTGAGCAATTCCTCGAACAGATAAAAGGTAAGGTTGATTCAAAGATTTTAGCCGGCAAGATCGCCTATGCTGCAGGTAAATATACCGATGCTGTAAAGAATTTCGAATTTGTGCTGAAAGAAGATATTCCCAGGAAAGTGGCTGCCGATATTTTTGTAAGCCTGGCTGTCAGCTACAATTACCTGGACAACAAGGAGAAAGCCAAGGCCTGCTTTGAAAAAGCCCTGGAAAACTGCCAGAAAGTCAAGGCTCCGCTGGTGCGGGCGAGATGCCTTCTGAATTACGCGGTGTTCCTGTCCGAACGCGGCAAGCTCTATGAAGCTCTCAAGCACCTGAAAACCACAGAGGATTATTACAGAAAGTATAACCTGCCTGGCCTGCTAGCCACTACCATCTATAACAAGGCTGCTATTCTGTTCGAACTCTCAGAGCTCGAGGAAGCAGTGGAATGTCTGAAGGAATCCACTGAGATCAAGCGGCGGATCAAGGACCATCATGGCCTGGTCTACACTTATTCCATGCAGGGCGAGATCTATTTTCAGGCTCAGAAATACATGCAGGCTCTCACTGAAAAATACAATGCCCTGGAACTGGCAAAAAAATTCAACTGGACTCAGCTGGAAGCATACATCCTGCGCGATATCGGCGAGATCAACACCCGCATCAAGAAGCATTCGGATGCCGGATCCAATTTCAGAAAATCCCTGGAACTCTTCGAACAACTAGGCAACCCTGTGCAGACGGCAGGTGTGCTTCAAAGTTACGGTCAGTTTCTGCTCTTTGACCTGCAGATCGTGCCTGCTCTCAACTGTTTCGGCAAGGTGATGAAACTCACTGCCAACAGCAAGAATCCGGAAATCTGGGCCAAGGCATCCTTTTTCATGGCCAAGGCCATGGAATTGAAGAACAATCCGGCGAAGCAGAAGGATTATTACGCAGTTCAGCATCATTTTCTGGAGAAACTGCCTGACCCGGCGCAGAACAGGCTCAAGCGAGAATTCGACTGGTACGACAAGAACATCGAGCAGCGCTACCGTGAGGATACGAGCGGCTATTTCGCGATGGACAAGGCTAAACGGTATACTGACCATACCCGCATCGGAATCGGCAGGATGGGCATCACTTACAAGGTCACCAATGTCTACCGCAAGGAGCAGTTCGCGATCAAGATGCTTAGTGAAAAAAAACTGATCGATAAGAAGCTTGTGCAATCTTTTATTCTGGGATTCGGGAGTTCCATGCAGAAGCTCGAACACCCCAATATCGCGAAGATCCTGGAACTGGTCGGCGCTGAGACTCCGTTCGTCGTGATGGAATGGGTGGACGGAGAGAGCTTGCGGGTTGTTCTGGACAGAAAGAAGAAGATCAAGCCTGAATTCGTACGCCTGATCGGCATCCAGACTGCCGAAGCCCTTGGACATGCACATGAGAAGCATGTCATCCATCGTGACCTGCGGCCCGAGAATATACTCCTGCATCAGAACCGTACAGTGAAAGTCACAGATTTCGGTCTTGAGCGCGTGCTGGTGGAAGAGCTGAAACCAAAGGACGGCGATTCATACAACAATTTCCAGTATCAGCCGCCTGAGCAGCATAAAGGCGACAAGCTCACAGACTCGGCCGACCTCTATTCGCTCGGAGTCTGCATGTATGAATTTCTGACAGGCAAGCTGCCCTATGACGACGAAGCCCCTCAGGGAGTGCTGCACGAGATCCAGAATACTGTCCCGCTCCCCCCGTCAGAGCATGAGAAAAGCCTGCCCCAGGATTTCGACCGGATCATCATGAAATGCCTCTCCAAGAATCCTGGCGAGCGTTACCAGAGCGCAGCTGAACTGATCGCTGAACTGGAGAAAGTTTACTCTTGAGACTTTCGACAGCTGGTTCTCATACTGTACAACTTTTTGTCACATGATAAAGTCAAGCTGAAGATCATTTTTACCCTGACACCGAACTTTTCTTTCTTGATTTGAGGCGATTAAGTGGTATAATTGTATCATAATATGAAGCGATTATACGGATTAATCGCTTCATCCTGGAGTGAAAAATTAACATGAAGTACATCTGGCAATGCGAATTCTGGCCTGAATTGACCTGGGACAGCGATGCTCTGCTTAAGCTTTCCGGACAGGCAAGGCTTGCCCAGGGGACCTTTTTCGGCCGAGTCAGGCATCTTGGATTGAACCTCGGAGAAGATGCGCAGTCTGACCTTCTGGTTGAAGAGGCTATAAAAACCGCAGAGATTGAAGGAGAGCGCTTGAACCGGCAGATGGTGAGATCTTCTGTCGCGAGGCATCTCGGGCTTCCTGCCGGAGGCCTGGTCCAGTCAACCAGATCGATTGACGGACTGGTGGAAGTGATCTTGGACGCCACTCAGAAATCTGAGGAGCCTCTTACAGATCTGAGGCTGAAAGTCTGGCAGGCAGCGCTTTTTCCGGCAGGCCATTCCGGGCTGCATAAGATCCGGACAGGACAATGGCGTGGAAACGATCCGATGCGGATAGTGTCAGGGAAAGTTGGGCGGGAAAAAATCCATTTTGAAGCCCCTCCGGGTGAAGTGGTTGAAGCTGAAATGAGGAAATTTCTGCAGTGGTGGGAAGAAGGCCGCAATACCATGGACGGACTTCTGCGAGCTGGCCTGGCACATTTCTATTTTGTCGTCATCCACCCGTTTGAAGACGGGAACGGACGCATCGCCAGAGCCCTGACCGACATGGCTCTGGCCCAGGATGAAAAGAGCGCGTCCAGGTATTACAGCCTTTCATCGCAGATCATGGAAGAAAGGGAAGAATACTATGCTGCCATTGAGAAATGCTCGACCGGAAAAAGCCCGGATGTAACCAGCTGGCTTTCCTGGTTTCTGGGATGCTTCAAACGCTCAATCGAGAGATCCGACAGGATCATCGGAAATGTGCTGGCCAGGGCTGATTTCTGGCAGCTGCACGTTCAGGCAGAACTCAGCGTGCGCCAGAAAAAAGTGCTGAACCGCATGCTGGAAGCAGGGCCAGGCAATTTCGAGGGCGGCCTGACCACCCGAAAGTATACGGGCATTGCTAAAGTCAGCAGAGCCACGGCATTCAGGGAGATCTCAGACCTGCTCGAAAAGGGAATACTTAAACAACTGCCTGGCAGGGGCCGCAGCGTCAGCTATGACCTGGTCTGGCCGAGTGAAGGAAATAGATAAATCTTCATCGTGATGTAGCTTTCAATTTTATCATATCATAACAGTAGTTACATGAATCAGCAGGCCGGGGACTTATTCCTGCTCCGGTCGTTTCGTCCTGCTTGCCGAATCTTCGGTCAGCAGGACTTCACTTATCTGCAGGCTTAGACAGGATTCTGCCATTGACAAGGCTGAGTGCAGCGCCTTTGAACTCCTCCGCAGGAACAAGTCCCCGGCATACTCTCCCTTCCGTCATACCTGCGACTATAGTCCCCGAAGCTTCAGCTGCGCTGGAATGAGGGAAAAGGCACAAGTAAAAAAGTTACATGATTTTTACAAGATTATGAAAGGATGTTTACAGGATCTGTTTATAATGGAATCAGGAAAATACGATGAAGGAGGTAAAAATGAACAGACCCCATGCTTTGGCAATAGTCTGCGTTGGAATTCTATGCTTCCTGCCTGCACTGGCCTCAGGTGAGGACAAACTCCTGACCCTGGAGTTTAATAAAATCAGCCTGATGGATGTTTTCAAGAATGTAGCGCGACTAGCAGGAATGAGCGCCGGGTGCATGGATATTCTGGACAGCAGGGAGATCACGTTTCAGGTGAAAGAAACCAGGCCGTGTGATCTGCCGAAAATTTTCTCTCAGCAGGTGGATGCCAAACTGATCGATTTGAATGGCGCTTTTGTCATGGTGAGCAAAGATGTGCCGGATTCCGGAGTACAGCATCCGGCTGGGGAAAATTGCATAATTACGCTTACTTTCAATGACTGCGACCTGGACACTGCATTGAAGATCTTCACTCATCTGACCGGGATCAAAGTGACCTGTGCTGCGGGTCTGACTGACCGCAGGATCAAATTCGTTGCCACGCGGTGGGAGGCTGCTCCTGCAATTGAGGCAATCGCCCGCTGCTTCGGGCTGAAAGCCTCCCCCTGCATAGACGGATATCGTCTGGAACAGCCTAAGCCTGAATCTGGTGGATAGCCTGATTCAGACTGATGATTTCAGCCCCAGCACTTCGAAAATCCTTTTCTTCTGCCATTTCTTGTCTGTGAAGGATTTGGGTACATAGACCGGTTCCAGGGTGAATGGATTGAGTTCAGTGTAATACATGCAGGTGGAAACAGACATCGGGGTTGGGGTGAAGACCTGGATGCTTTCCACATTCCAGAGTTTTTTCAGTTCGCGGATCAGGAGTTCCACATCTTTTGGTTCTGAGCCCGGATGCGCTGTGATGAAATAATAGCGCAGAGCCTGTTTCAGCGGCTGATTGAGGCGCGCGAAGATCTTCAGGAATTCCGGGAATCTGCTGTTGTCCTTATTCATCAGCTTGAGCACGCGCGTAGAAAAATGCTCTGGTGCGATCTTCAGGCAGCCGGAGATGTGATTTTTAGACAGTACTTCTATGTACTCGGGCGACTCCAGGGCCAGGTCATAGCGGATACCGCTTCTGACAAAGACTTTTTTGATACCCTGGATCTTGCGGGATTCATTGAGCAGATGGATCAGCTTTTTATGATCACGATTCAGGTTTTTACAGGCCAGGCAATGGCTTTTACATTTAATATGTTTAACGCAATCCATTCCATACATGTTGGCTGACGGACCGCCCAGATCATCGATGTATCCCTTGAAATCAGGATGTGCAGCAATTTTCTCAATTTCACTCAAAATCGATTTCTCGCTCCTGGAAATGATTCTGTCTCCAAAATGCAGGGCTATCGAGCAGAAATTGCAGCGGCCGAAACAGCCGCGATGAGAGATCACGGAAAACTGCACAGCTTGGAAATCATGCGCTTCTTTAGGAATTTTCCTGGAATAGGGGAGATCGAAAATCTGGTCCAGCTCAGCTGTTGTCTGGTCGTGCATTTTATTCTGAAGAATGAAGCGGTTCTGCACAGGCTGGGCCAGTTTGGCATTTGTGAATAAAAGCTGCATCCTGCAGAAAGCTTCCTTGTCTGCCACAGCCTCTTCATGCGAGGGCAGCAGTGTGAAACCTTGCGGAACATTATTTGAGACAATGCAGGTGGATTCGATACCTGGCAGGTCGGCACCGCGTTTCAGCCTTTCCGCGATTTCCAAGATGGCATACTCGCCTGCCCCGTAAACCAGGATGTCGGCCCTGGAATCCAGCAGAATGCTGCGTCTGGCTTTATTGTCCAGGTAATCGTAATGCGTAAATCTGCGCAGGGAAGCTTCCACTCCGCCGATTACTATTGGCACGCCTTTGTAGAGTTCGCGGATCTTGTTGGCATAGACGATCACTGCCCTGTCAGGCACGTTGGAATTGTAAGGGTGGTGAGGGTCTTCAGCCCGCAGCTTTTTAAGCGGAGTATAGTTCTGCAGTAAACTATCCATGGAACCGCTGGTGATCCCGAAAAAAAGTCCCGGTTTTCCGTGCTTTTGAAAATCGCGGTCTGATTTCCAGTCAGGTTTGGAGATGATATCGACAGAAAAGCCACGGCCTTCCAGCACTCGTTTGAGAATTCCAGTGGCATTCAGGGGATGGTCGATGTGATAATCCCCTGTGATAAGTATGATGTCTGGCATCGACTATTTAATACCGATCAGGGCTTTGTATTTCCTGTAATCCTTGACTGCCATTTCCTTCATACCCAGCCTGAGATAAGCCAGTGCTCGATTCTTGTAAGCAGAAGTGTAGCCTGGATTGAGATGGATGGCCATGCTGTAATCCTCGGCTGCTTTCTCGTATTGCTGGCTGCAGAAATAGGCCACCCCGCGGTTATTCCAGAGTTCCGGGTATTTCGAGTCAAGGCCGATGGCTACAGTATAGTCCTTGATCGCCAGATCGTACTTTTTCAGTTCATCGTAAATCATGCCTCTGTTGTAATAAGCTTCGATCAATTTCGGATCAAGCTGAATGGCTTTGCTGAAATCCTGGCAGGCCTTTTCATACTCGCAGCGTTTGAACTGCACGCTGCCGCGGGCGAACCAGGCTTTGGTAAGTCCAGGGTCGATTTCGATGGCCCGGTCCAGGTTTGCCATTGCCTTGTCCAGTTTGTTTTTTTCCTGATAAGCCATGGCAGTATCATAGTAGGACAGGGCATCCATCTGTTTGAATTTTTCCACTGCCGAGAGGTTAAAAGCAGTGACAACAAATAAAAAGATGACCAGCGGAAGATAAGCTTTGAAGTCCATTTGCAGCTCCGAATATGATTTGTGATCAGTGTATCAGAAGTACACCATGATTCCAAAACTTGCTTTTTAATTTTCTCAGGTGTTAAATATGGAATGATTCTTGAACATTGTGTTGAAGGAAGGTGGGATTGCGGAATTTAGGAAACAAACAAGAATTCGGTACATAAAATTCCAGGAGGAAAAACATGAAACTTTTCGCAATGATGCTGATGCTGTTCGTAATTTCCCTGCCGCTTCTGGCCACAGAAGAAACCGCAGCCCCTGCTACCCCGACTGCCACTGCTGAAGCTGTTACTCCGGCTGTCCCGGCCCCGGCCACACCTGCTGCTCCTGCAACCCCGGCCGTAGAAACTCCTGCTGCCCCCGTGACTCCTGCGGCGACACCGGTTGCCCAGCCCGCCGAAACCCCAGCGGCTCCAACCCTGCAGATCCCTGCAATTCCAGTGGCTCCAGTAGCCCCGGCTTCAGACAAGCTGTGCAAAGTCAATGTTAACACAGCCACTGAAGAGCAACTGGCCAAAATTCTTTCCAAAACAGCTGCCAAGAAGATTGTGGCTTACAGGGTAAAGAAGGGAAATTTCGCCAAACTCGAAGACCTGAAGCCTCTGGTTGGAGTGAGAAAATACGACTCTCTGGTGAATTATCTCGCCATTGATGACAATGATAAAGAGATCAGAATTAAAGCCAGCAGACTTACCAAGTTTGACCTTTCCACCCTCGGCGTTGCCGATGCGGACGCTGTTAAAGTCGTGAAAGAAATCAAGAAGACCCAGAAAGATAAGAAGGAGTTCAGCATTGAGATGCTCGAAAAGGATTTTCCGGCAGTGGCCGAGAAAATCAAGGGATATCTCGTCCCTTAACTTGAACTTTAAACCTTTTTGAAGGGGCTGTCTTTTTAGACAACCCCTTTTTTGTTGATTCTGTTTGTGCTTCAGTTATCCAGAAAATTGGCGTTCACATCTCCGTATTGGGCTGATACGAATTTCTGCTCTCCACGACAGTATGTGAGAATGTTCTGATCAGAATTCGGATAATTGGAATCATAAACATGGATCAAGGTATCACCATTTTCGATCTGTTCTGTTTTGTATGCCAGAATCACATGCATCCATTTGATCGATTTACGGATCTGGATCAGAGTAAGCCGTTGACTGTTGACGCTGGATTCAATTTTTCCAAATTCGCGTTCCGGATTACCATTGAAAAGCATCGGCAGGTTGAGGGGATTGAAGAGCAGTCTGGACTGCCAGTAAGCGACTGACTTTTTAAGTTCACCTTCATTGGACAGGGAAAGAGCGTGCAAAGAGGCTGCCGGAACGTTTTTATCATATCCGTCTGTTACATCGTCGATGATGCTCTGGAGATCCTGTTCTCGCGGGATCCTGCGGCCGCTGAAAGTGGCGTGTTCGAAGAACATTTTCGTGACATAGGCCATTCCCCAGCAATGTGCGTAGCCCATTGATTCGAGGATAGCGCTTTTCTGTGGATCTGAGATGGAATTTCCGGCTCCTGGAAGGTTGAATTTATCCGGGCAGTTTGTTTTGAAATAGGTTGCGGGAAAATTCTTGAACATGTTCTTAAGTTCGGATTCAAAGTATCTGACATCAGTCGGGCCTGTTTTCGCAATTTTTTCCGCTATGCTCCAGATTTTCATCTCTGAAAGAGTGAAATTGGGAAAAGAAGGCGTATCCCTTAAAATATTGAATCCAGGGACTTCACCAGCCTGAAGACAGACCATTAAAACAAGAATCAGCGCGCACAGCAGTCTCGACATTTACTCCTCCTGATAATTGAAACTCAATAGAGATTGATTCTTCTTACCGGTTTCTATAGGCCAATTATATTTGGATTCGCCTGCAATGCAAGAGACAATTTGCGGCATTTCTGGAATCCTGTGTTATCATGAAATATATCCAGAATCATGAGGTGCAGAATGATCAATATTACCTTTCTCGGTGGTGCGGGCACTGTAACCGGATCGTGCTATCTGGTCGAGGCTGAGGGACTGAAATTGCTGGTGGACTGCGGAATGTTCCAGGGAAAAAAAGAACTTTTCTACCGCAACATGGAACCGCTGGGGGTCGAACTTTCTTCAGTGGATGGTCTGATCTTAACCCATACGCACATCGACCACTGCGGAAGGATCCCCCTGATCGTGAAAAGCGGTTTCCAGGGAAAAATCTATTGCCACCAGGCTACAGCTCAGCTGGCAGAGATCACTCTCCGGGATTCCGGGCAGATCCAGGAACAGGAAGCAGCCTGGAGGACCAAGAAGAACGAACGGAAAGGTCTGGGTCCTGTCGAACCACTTTACACCCTGGAAGATGCTGATAAAGCGCTTTCATATTTTGTACCTGTAAAGTATCATCAGGAAACTTTCCTGAACAAAGTTTTCAGCTTTCAGCTTCTGGATGCAGGGCATATTCTTGGTTCTGCAATGATCTGCCTGACAGTCAAACATGCCGGCAAAACAACTTCAATCCTGTTTTCAGGCGATCTGGGCCGGAAAAACCAGCCGATCATCCGCGACCCTGAAATCGTTCCTCAAGCGGATTATGTTTTCTGCGAAGCTACATACGGGAACAGGGTGCATGAAAGTATAGACGATACCGAGAAAAAGCTGCTGGAGATATTCAGAGATGTGAATCTCCAGAAAGGCAACCTGATCATCCCGGCCTTTGCCATCGGCAGGACACAGGAACTGCTTTACTGTTTCCGCGACCTGATCGAGAGGCATGAAATCGGGGATCTGAATTTCTTCATCGACTCGCCGATGGCTAAAAAAGTGACAGAGGTATACCGCCGTGCGCTTTCCGAATGTTATGATGAAGAATATCTGAGAAGGTTGAAATTCGAAGATCCGCTGGACTTTCCAGGGTTGCACCTGGTGGACTCAGTTGAAGAGTCAAAAAAACTCAATGAAATCCAGGCCGGGAATGTGGTGATGTCCGCAAGCGGCATGTGCGAAGCAGGCAGGGTGCTGCATCATCTCAAACACAATCTCTGGCGGAAGAATGCCCATATCCTGTTAACAGGATATCAAGCAGAAGGAACCCTGGGACGCAGCCTTCAGGGCGGCGCAAAAACAGTCAAAATCATGCGTGAAGAAGTGGTTGTAAACGCGCAGGTACATTTTCTTCCTACTCTGTCCGCCCATGCAGATCAGATTGAGATAATTCAGTGGCTATCTAATTTCAGGAATCAACCCCAGCTGATTCTGGTTCACGGTGAACAGGACGGCCTGGCCGGTCTTTCAGAGGCTGTGAAAAACAAGTTCGGGTGGAATTGCCTGATTCCTGCTCACAGGGAAATCATGAGGCTTCTGTAGGTTATTTCAATTTGACAGGTATGTCATACAACAGGCAGTTTTTGACCGCGTCGCTCTCGTTTCCATAAATGCCGATGAAATCTTCGATTTGAGTGATGTGCAGTATTCTCTTTACGAAGTTGGTTGGGTTGCAGATGATCAGCTCTCCGCCGTTCTCGACTATTTTCTTGGAAAATCCAATAATCAATCCTAGAATTGAGCTGTTCAGGTAACTGAGATTTTCCAGATTCAGGACCAGCTTTTTCAGGCCCTGTTCAGCGAAATGATCAAAACTCTGGCGGAGTGTTTTTTCATCGCCAGGGGTGATCTCATCCGCGATCAGCTTGATCACAGTAACTTCGTTCAGAATTTTGGTTTCAATGTTCATTAGAAGCGCCTGTTGTAAAACTCTTATTTCATTTTATACTGAAATTTGTGTTTTGCAAGTATCCCTATGGTATATTAAATTAAGTTTTTTCTGACCGGTAAAAGCCGGAAAGTGCGGGAGGAAGCAGATGAAAACAGTGCTGGCTGCGATCATTGAAAAAGATGGAAAATATCTGATAGCGCGAAGAGCTCCCGGAGAAAACATGTCAGGCAAGTGGGAATTCCCTGGAGGCAAACTTGAGACAGGGGAGAGCCATCAGGAATGTCTTGCAAGAGAATTATTCGAGGAATTCGGGATCAGGTCGGTGATCGGGGATTTCTTCGGCGAAAGCGTTTACAGATATGGATACGGCGACATCAGGCTGCTTGCTTACAGAGTAATTTCGTTCATCGGTGAATTTGTACCGGTCGTCCATAATGATCTGCGCTGGGTGCTTCCACAGGAAATGAAAGACTATGACTTCACTCCTGCGGATCTGCCTTTTGTGAATCTGATCAGGGCACTAAATACGGACTGAGTTTTTCCAGCACTGACGGGAATTTTCTTCCCAGTTCTGAATTGCTGATGTCTCTCCTTGCTTTCCTGAAATGAGAGACCACTCTTTTGGCTTCATCAGGATTTACACCCAGGAAAATCATCTCTTCAATGGTGAGAGACACGACTTTTATTTTGATTTCCAGGTCCAGGTCGCTGAGCGTGATTAACTTGCGGAATTTGAGAAAATTGTCTTTATTGATTCTTTTCACGCTGAGCAGGTCATCCAGGGTGAGAAAGTTACCGTTACCGGTGCGGTAATCGATGATCGCCGCGGCTAGAACAGGATCAACACCCGGCAGTCGGCAGAGATCAGTGAGTTGAGCGGTATTGATGTTGACTTTGACTGTTCTATTGGTCAAAGCCTCGACTGTAGATGCGCATGTAACTTCTGCAGTGGAAGGAACCGGCTGGATTTCAGAACTGCTCAGAATTGTGGCGGAAACAGTCTGTTCCGGAGCGCTCACTGAAGAGGTATCGGTAATTAAAGCACTAGAGACAGTACTGGATAAGATGGATTCTACAGTGACAGGCTGAGACTCGGATTCGATGATTGTAATCGGTGCCTCAGCAGTGTCCTCCTGATTAGAAGGACCGGTTGCGGAAAGGTTATCGCTGATAAAAATAATCGCCATCACTGCAAGGAATTTTCTTATATTCATGCCTGCCTCCAGTGGTTAAATGATTTTAATTATATCAATACACCTTTTGAGTGAGTTTTTCAATCCGAAAAATTATTCTTGCATCAGTGGAAAAATCGGGTAGTATTAAATTTGTGAGTAAACATGATCGAAGGAGAAATTGCCATGGAAAGGGCAGAAAAAGTCACGGAACCTGTTATAATCAACAATTACCTGCTTGATAAAAACAGTCAGCAGTGGTTTAAGGCTGAAACCATTCCTCATCCAGATTCAAACTGGATTGCAAGCCTCAGTACCGAACTTCTTGAAACCTATCTTAAATAAAAAAAATGACGGTATAAACCGCCATTTTAAAACTTCCAGTATCTATCTCGTCGAGTATTTATCTCGTCGGATAGCGGTATACATTGATACCGACTTTTTCGGCTCTGCCCGGAACAGTGACATTCCCTTCAGAGCTGGCGACTATTATGGTTTTGCCTGAAGAGGAAGCACCGAAATCTTTAGACAGGTCAATGGTGATGGTCAGGGTCTCGCCATCCACTTTCATCTCAACATTTTTCATTTTTCCTCCGTTTGAAGAATTTATTCCTTACCATTCATATTAACTATAATTACTTTTTGAATCAAACTGAATCAGATTCTTTTTTGATCAGCTGGGAAAAAAGGAAGTTTTGCACTTCTGATACCGGTACACCTGAATCGGAAAACTCATTTTAATCCCCGGCAGTTTTGTGATAGAATCAGATATCGAACAATGGGGAAGACTTGAAGAGCCTGATTTCAGTATTTTTAATCAACATCTTACTCTGTGGCTGCGGCCAGCCCGGCCCGAAGAATGTCGGAACCGCTACTTCTTCCAATGTTGCAAACCAGCGCGTGGACAACGGGCAGGTTTATGGGGATATGTTGGTGGAAACCATGGGTGTGAACCCGCCATTGCTGAATCCACTGGCCTATAACGAAGGTTATTCCATCGGAATCCTGAGCAAGATTTTCAATGGACTGGTCAGAGAAAATGAAAATTTTGAACTGCTGCCTGATCTAGCCGAACGCTGGGAGTTCTCCCCTGACGGACAGACCATCCTGTTTTACCTGCGCAAGAATGTTTTGTGGCACGACAACTCGGAATTCACAGCAGACGATGTTTTATTCACTTATCAGATGATCATGAAAGACAGTTCCGAATCTTTTTTCAAACCGTATTTTGAGCCGGTGCAGTCTGTTGAAATCCTGGATAAGTATAGAGTGAAAGTGACTTACAGGGAACCGTTTGCCTATGCTCTTTCTGCCTGGAGATGCTTCATAGTCCCCAGAAAGATCTTCCAGGAGGACGGAATCTCTGACATGAAAAAAGAACCTCCTTTAGTGGGTACCGGACCTTTTAAGTTTGTCAAATGGGATCAGCATGAGCAGATCGTTCTGGAAAGCAACAGAAAATATTTCAACGGACGTCCCTGTCTCGATGGTTATACATACCGGATTATCCCAGATGCTTCGATGTCTTTTCTCTCCCTTTTAAAAGGCGAAGTGGATCTTTTGCGGTTAAATCCGGATCAACTGGTAAAGCAGGGGGACACTCCTGCGTTCAAAGAAAATTTCAATGTCTACAAATCCCTGAATCGGATGTTCCTTTTCGTGGAATACAACCTGCTTAACCCGCTCTTTGCAGACAGGAACGTCAGACGAGCCTTGACCATGGCCGTCAACCGTCAGGGAATTATCAGCGATGTTCTTCAGGGTTACGGTAAAGAGTGCAACGGATCTTTCCTGATCACCTCAGATGATTATGACAAAAGCATGGAGGTGATGGCATTTTCTCAGGATGAAGCCAGGAAACTTCTGAAAGCGGCCGGATGGGTCGATACCGACAAGGACGGAGTGCTGGAAAACGGAGGGAAGAAATTTGAATTCGATCTGGTGGCGACCCACGGCAATGCGATCAGGCAGCTGGTGGCTAAAGTGCTGAAGGATGCCTGGGAAGCGGTCGGAGTCAAGGTGAATCTTCAGTTCGATGAATGGAGTGTACTGCTGGACAAAGGACTTTCAAAAAAATTCGATGCAATAATCCTTGGCTGGGACCTTTCGATCGACCCTGATCCCTTTATGTTGTGGCATTCTTCACAGATACCGGATACCGGGAAGAAAAAAGTGGGCTACAACTTTTTTTCATATAATAACCCTGAGACAGATAAACTGCTTGAACTTGCCCGCCGGACCATTGATCCTTCAGAGCGGGCGGAAATTTACCACAAATTCCAGAGACTGCTGTATGCTGATCAGCCTGTGACATTCCTGTTTTTCACTGAAGACATTACTGTTGTCAACAAGCGCATCCACGGGATCCATGAAAACGGATCAGAGATTTTTTACAATCTGACTAAGTGGTATGTGCCTGAATCACAGAGAAGATATTAAGGCTGTTGAAAAAAGTCCATCTGCGTTGTTCCACTCATCCTGCGCAGCTCAACATACGATTAAGTATGTCTCGCTTTGCGCGGATTCGTGGGCCTAGCATCTGGACATTTTTGAACAGCCTTATTTGATTTGTCTAAGTGGCTTTTAAAATCCGCTTGGCTGCCAGTACTCCAGTTGCTGCCGCACCTACTATGTTTCCGGCTACACCCGCCCCATCTCCGGCTATGTATAGTCCTTCCAGCTTTGTCTTCAGGCAGTCGTTCCTGATTTCAGTGCTGAAAAATTTGATTTCAGGGGCATAGAGCAGGGTGAAATTCGAGTCAATGCCAGGAATCACCCGATTCAGTTTTTCCAGCCCTTCGATCAGGTTGGTGACAATGCGCTTAGGGAGTGCCATGCTGATATCCCCTGGCGTGACATCAGTGAAGGTGGGCCGCATATGGCAGTTGTCGATGCGCTGGAGGGTGCTGCGGCGCCCTTTTTTGAGATCAACGAAGCGCTGTAAAATAGGTTTGCCTCCCCCGATGACAGTGGCAAGTTTTCCAATCGAACTGCCGTATTTATAAGTATCATTGATCGGTTCAGTGAGAGTGACTTTGCTGAGAAAGGCAAAATTTGTGTTGGCCGATTTATTGTTTCTTTCAGCATGTCCGTTCACACAGACGAAGTCCTGGTAATCTTCCTTGGTGACAAAGCCTCCCCGGTTGGTGCAGAAAGTGCGGAGAAGATCATCATAGGTATCAGAAAAGATGAAAAATGCAGGATCATAAATAATGCTTGTGATCTCATCCATGATCTCATTAGGGACTTCCACCCTGACCCCGATTTCAACGCCTCTGTAAGTCACTCCGAGACCGAGTCTGGTGCATTCACAATAGAGCCAGCGCGAACCGACCCTGCCGGGAGCAGCGATCACAGAATCTGCCGAGATTTCTCTTTTGTTTGTTTTAACTCCAGTGATGCCGCTTTTCCCGACTTTGAAATTGACCACTTCTTCGGAAAGGGCGAATTCGATGCCATTTTCTACTAAAAAGTCCATCATTCCCTGGATATGAAGAGGCAGCATGTCTGAACCGAGATGCTTCTGCTTGATCAGCAGCAGCTCAATCCCTTCCTTCATTGCTGAATCCCGGATTTTTTTGGCTTTTGCCATGTCAATTGGATAGACCTTGCCGTCCATGTTGAAGCGGTTGAAGATCTCCTCTGTCTCGTCGATCAGCTGCTGGGCAGCTTCAGGGTCCAGAAACTGGTAGAGGTCGGTTTTCCCATGTTTGGGGATGAAGTTGAGTTTACCGTCTGAAAAGAGGCCGGCCCCTCCGATTCCGGACATGATATTGCAGGGGTTGCACTTCTGGCAGACCTGCTTGCGCTTCAGCGGGCAGTCCCTTTCTTTAGGGCTCTGGCCCATATCAATCAGCAGCACTTTTTTCCCGATCAGCGTATAAGCTGCAAAAAGTCCGGCCGGGCCACCGCCGATGATGATCACATCGTATTTTTTCACTGTCATCTCCTGAAACGGCTGAAATCGTCAATCAAGATTAATATCTGGAGCTTAAAGAGTCAAATGAACTGATTAGAAAAAGGGGAGAGCAGGAGCTCTCCCCTGGGAGGGACAACGAAAAGAACATTATTGAACAGCCTTGCCAGTTTTCATGGATTTATACAGAAGCTTCAGCAGGCTGTCGCTGTTTTTCAGCACGCCGGCATAATCGCCCTGGGAAAAGGATTGCCCGACAGAGTAGCCTGACTGGAAAGCCTGATAAGGCTTGAAAACCTTGGCCAGTGCATAATCAATGGTTTTTCCGGCCTGGATCCCATAGTCTGCCAGGTCCTGGTCAGTACCCAGCAGCTGATGCGCAGTGGCAATTATAGCTGCTGCAACCTTGCCGTCATTCTGGTCCAGTTTTTCCAGGAATGTATCTGCAGTCTTTTCAAGAGCATCAACAATCTGAGCGGCAGGGATCGGATCCTGGGGTGTCCAGTAAGTACCATTAACGCCTGTACTCATGCCGTCAGGATTATCACCATTCCACCAGGGCTGGGAGAGATCTTCAGTTGTGGGTGGGACTGTCGGGTCAACAGGCGGGACTTCCGGGTCAACGGGCGGAACTTCCGGGTCAACGGGCGGAACTTCCGGGTCAACGGGGGGAACTTCCGGGTCAACGGGCGGGACTTCCGGGTCAACGGGCGGTTCTTCCGGGTCAACGGGTTCTTCTGGAGTCACTTCGTCATTATCGTCATCATTTCTGATGGCGAGCAGCTTTCCGGCATTGACCTGCATGATCCTGAAAAGTTTTAAAATCGACGGATTGCTGCCTGCCTGGCAGGCTGCTGCAGCGATACCGAAGTTTCTGGTCATCTCTTGATTCCATTTCCATGATTTTACCGCAGATCTGATGCAGGTCAGAACTTCCTTCTCAGACCAGCCCAGAATGATGCCTCTTTCCACGCCGGCCATCAGCACGCTGCACTGGGTTTCATAATTGCGGTATTTATCAAGACTCTGGATACTTCCGGTTCCATGATATCTGGACATTGTGAAGCAGACCAGAGAGTATCTCATTTCTGCCACAGGCACTCGAAAACTGAGGCTGGCTTGATTCATTGACTCTTTCACCAGATCTGCTGCCCCTGTCTTTGCTGCCATCAGAGCCTGGCCCGCTCCAGTAAATCCGCAGAAGGTAGATTCGCTGAAAGAGGCAGTCAATACCTGGCCGCAGGATTCAGCCTTCACGAATACTCCGTTCACGCCATAATAACTTCTGTCTTCGGCAACTGCTGCATGTGCCATCAGCACGATCATCACGGATACAGCAAAATACTTCATACGCCCCCCTCGGGTTTTAAACCCTTCATACTTGATACTTTATACGCTTCTATCCTATTTATAATTCAAAACCTTCAAGAACCAGTCAGAAACCTGTAAAAAAAATGTAAATTCTCAATTTATTACTGCAAAATGCTTGCTGCATCTTCAGAACCTGTGGAAAAGATAATGCTTTGCAATTAGCCGTCAGGTTCATTACCATGAATAGATGAGGTTTTGATTGGAAATGAAGAAAAACTCAACCGGAATGATTATCCTGGAGAAAAACCTGTTCAACTGGCTGGACGGTCTGCGTGATCGCTTCATTATCCTGGGGCCTGTGCCGGATAAAAAGGGAGAAACCATTTTTAAGCCGGTCAGTGACGCTTTCAGTATCCGGCTTGATTATCAGAGCACAATGCAGAGCCCGGCAAGGATAATCTATCCATCCAGGCAGACTATCTGTGAGATAGACAGGAAAAGCCTGCAGACAACGGCTGCGGATGACAGGAGGAAAAGGATCATTTTCGGACTGCATCCCTGTGATATGCACGCCATCTCTATCCTGGACAGGACTTTGAGCTGGGAAACCCAGGATTTTTATTATAAACAGACCCGTGAAAACACGATTACTGTCGTGCTGAACTGTAACCTTGCCTGCAAAAAAAAATACCCGGCTTTCACGCATCAGGGTTTCTGCTCTTCAATGGGGACAGGCCCTTTTTTGAAAAAGAAAGCCGGATCCGACATCGAACTTACTCTTCTGAGCGGTTCAGAGGAAAGTGAGTCACTTTATCTGATGGAATTCCGTTCAGAAACAGGCCTGGAACTCGCCTCAGGGATCAGAAGGGCTGAAAAAGCAGGAGCAGCCGATCAGAAAGCCAAACTCAGACTTGAAAAAAAAGCTCTTTCCACTTTCAGCAAAAAACTTGATATTGATGGACTTGCAGAACTGCTGAAGAATTATCTTGATCACAAAGTTTACAAGAATACCGCTGACGCGAGATGCCTCTCCTGCACTAACTGCACCATGGTCTGCCCGACCTGCTTCTGCTATAACATCGAGGAATGCACCGGTATGGATCTGAAAAAAACCACGCGCATACGCCACTGGGACTCATGCCTGGAGCTGAATTTTGCGAAAGTACACGGTTTTAATTTCCGCGATTCCCGCTCAGCCCGTTTACGCCAGTTCGTCACACACAAACTGAGCAGCTGGGTTGAGCAGTTCGGTTGTTTCGGCTGCGTGGGCTGCGGCCGCTGCATGACCTGGTGCCCTACACATATTGATCTGACAGAAATCGTTGCTGAAATCAGGAGAGACGATGAATGAACAGGATTAAACACTCGATCAACCCTCTCTTGCCTGGCACAGCTGTCCTTAAAGAAATCAGTGCTGAGACATCAGATGTGTTTTCGCTGAAAATGACCACAGATGAGGATTTTTTGTTTGAGCCCGGCCAGTTCAATATGCTGGGCCTGCCCGGCTTTGGCGAAGCTCCGATCTCCTTCAGCTCCCTGCCTCTGAAAAAAAACTTCATCCATACCATCAGGGTGGTGGGGAACGTGACCCAGGCTCTCTGCTCTTTGAAAGCTGGTGACAGCCTTCAATTGCGTGGACCTTTCGGGAACAGCTGGCCGCTTGAACTGGCTCTGCATAAAAACCTGATCATTGTCGCAGGCGGGATCGGCATGGCTCCGCTGCGGCCTGTAGTGCATTTCGTGCAGCAGAATCGGAAAAAATTCGGACGAGTGTTTCTGATTTATGGCTCAAAACGCAGCGAAGACATGCTTTTCACCAAGGAAGTTGAAGAATGGTGCAGCTCTGACCAGATCACTTCGTTTTTCTGCCTGGAGCGGAAATCGAAAAAAATGCCGTTCCCATTATCCGAAGGCCTTGTCACCTCGCTGTTACGCAACATTGATGTTCCGCTGAAAGATGCTGTCACTTTCACCTGCGGCCCGGATATCATGATGCATTTCGTGGCAGAAGACCTGATCAGAATCGGACACAAGAGCAGAAATATATTCGTCTCCATGGAACGCAGGATGAAATGCGGGTTTGGCCATTGCGGCCACTGCCAGATGGGAGCGAAATTTATTTGTAAAGACGGCCCAGTTTTTGCTTACAGCGAGGTCCGGCACATGATGCACGGGCAGATCTGACGGGAGAGACATGATTTTAAAGAAACCGAGAATCGGAGTTTTCAAATACAGCTGCTGCGCAGGCTGCGAATTCCAGCTGATCTATTTCCAGAAATACATACTGGAAACGCTGGGAGCCGCAGATATCATCTACTGCCAGATGCTGCAGTCAGACGGTATTGAAGAAGGACCTTTTGATATAGCCCTGATCGAAGGCGCGATCACAGAAACCTGGCAGGCTGATCAGCTGAAAAAGGTCAGAAAAGCCAGCACTCACCTGATCGCTATCGGTACCTGCGCTGTCTGCGGCGGGATCCCTGCGATCAAGAATAATCAGAACGAGTTGGAAGTGGAAACAAGGGTTTACCCTGATACTTCTGCTCTCCACTCGATCAAAGCCCATCCTGTAGAGCATTATGTCAAGGTGGACGGCAGCGTGAAAGGCTGCCCGATGGGCGAGCGCGACCTGACCGAACTGGTTCTTTCCCTGCTTTTGAAGAAAAACCCTGATTTCCTCGAATCCAGCGTCTGCGTGGAATGCAAGCTCAAAGGCAACATCTGTTTGCTGGTGGCATACAACGAGCCCTGCATGGGACCTGTCACGAATGCGGGCTGCGATGCTCTCTGCCCGTCCTACAACCGGGCCTGTTTCTCCTGTTTCGGCCCGCTGAAAGATGCCAATTCAGCCGCACTGGCGGCGCAGCTTCTGAAAATGGGGCAGAGCCCTGAAGATATTTTCCGCAGATTCACTGAATTCGGGCAACCCACTATTGAATTCCAGACAGGAGCGAATGTCAAAAAATGAAGCGGAACGAACGGATAGAAGTTGACTATCTCGCCAGAGTGGAAGGCGAAACAGCGATCAGGATCGATCTTGAAAATGAGCAGCCGCTGCTTCTGAAGATTTTCGAACCGCCCAGATTTTTCGAAGGATTCCTGGCTGGCCGGAAATATGACGAAGTCGGCGACATTGTCTCCAGGATCTGCGGCATCTGCCCTGTTTCGCACATGACCACCGCGATCCTGGCCATTGAGAATGCCATGGCTGTGGAAGTCAGCGCCCAGACAAAGATTCTGCGCGAACTGATGAGCCTGAGCCAGATCGCAGCCAGCCATCTGATCCATCTCTTCATGCTGGCCATGCCCGACTATTACGGCAAAGACAGCATTACCGGGCTTATCCCTGAATTCAAGTCCGAAGTCACCATGCTGCTCGCCATGAAAGAAGTGCTGAACGGCCTGACTGCTTTGATCGGCGGCAGGGCGCTGCATGCAGTCACCAGCCTGCCTGGCGGATTCACAAAGATCCCGGATAATTCAGCGCTCCATGAAATGCTCCCGAAATTGAAGGAAACAGCTGCCCAGGCCGTGCAGGTAGTGAAACTGGTCGCGAAATTCAACCCTCCGGAATTTGAGAGCAAAGTCGTTTATGCGGCAATCTCCGGAAAAAAGGGCTATGCGATCAATGACGGAAGAATCATTACAAGCGACGGGCTCAACATCCCGGTTTCCGATTATCTGAAGCATTTCCAGGAAACACAGGTGGATTACGCCAATGCTAAGAAGACCAGGGTGGGGAAGGGCTCTGTCACTACCGGAGCTCTGCCCAGGATGAATCTGAAATTTGAAAAACTCAAGCCTGAGACAAAAAAGCTCGCGAAATCTGTCGGATTCTCAATTCCTGATTTCAATCCGTTTCATAACAACCTGGCCCAGGCCCTGGAAACCTATGACGCGATCATGCGCTGCATTGATCTGATCGAAAATACTACTTTCAAGGATGAAGATATCAATCTCAAAATCAAAGCTGGAGAAGGCGGAGCCATCACCGAAGCTCCTCGAGGCCTGCTTTATCACTGGTACAGGATCGATGGAAGGGGAGTGGTGGAGAAAGCCAATATCGTCACGCCGACAGCCCATAATTTTGTGGATATAGAGCGTTCCCTGAACAAGCTTGTCCTGGAGAATAAGGGCAGGACCAGGGATCAGATCAGGCTCCTCTGCGAAGAGCTTGTGAGGGCTTATGATCCGTGCTTTTCCTGCTCGGTGCATTAGCTGTCATGAGCTATCCAAGACTTCTGATCAATGTCCGCAAGCTCGAGCATAATGTCCGGGTGATGCTAAAGGAGTTCAACGCCGCTGGCATCACGATCATGGGCGTGAACAAGGTGTTCAACGGCATGCCGGAAACTGCCGACGCCATCATCAGGGGCGGGATCGAAACCGTAGCCGAATCCAGGGTCGAGAACCTGAAGAAGATCAGAAATCTGAAGTGCAAAAAATGCCTGCTGCGCAGCCCGGCCCCGAGTGACATCAGCGCCACTGTCAGCTATGCCGACATTTCCATCGAGTCAGAGGAAGAGACCATCAAGTCCCTGTCCGCCGAAGCGGTCAGGCAGGGCCGCACCCATGAAGTGCTCCTGATGGTGGACATGGGCGATCTCAGGGAGGGAATCTGGCACGAGGACTTCCCGGCCCTGTGCAGAGCTTTGGAGCTGATCCTGACTCTGCCGGGCTTGAAAATCTATGGTCTGGGCACGAATTTCAACTGTTACGGCACCCTGCTCCCGACCTATGAAAACGGGATGCAGTTCGTGGGGATTGCCAGGAGGCTGGAAGAAAAGTTCGGCATCCGTTTCCCGCACCTGTCTGGCGGCAACTGCACCAGTCATTACCTGCTCACCCACGGCACCTGGCCTCCCGGAATCAATCATCTCCGCATTGGAGGAACCCATCAGTTCGGGATCGAGTATGTCAATTTCAGATATCTTGAGGGATTTCACCATTCAGACCAGGACGTGAACAGAACCTGCTCTGATCTTTACCTTCTGCAGGCCGAGATACTCGAGCTGAGTTCAAAACCCACGAAACCGGTCGGGCCCCTGGGCCTGGACGCCTTTCTCAAGCCCAAGACCTTTGTGGACCGCGGGATCAGGAAACGGGCCATCATGGCATTTGGCAGGCAGGACATGCCGTTCGAGAATATCTGGCCTGTAGACCAGAAGATGGAGATTCTTGGCCAGACCAGCGATCATACGATTATCGATATTGAAGATTCGTCTGTCAGGCTGAAAGTCGGGGACATCATCACCTTCCAGGTGGATTACACGGCACTGCTCCAAGCCTGCTCCACTCCGGGAATCGAAAAGATGGCAGTCTATGATTGAACCGATTGAAATCATGCAGACCGTTCCGGTCAGGTCCCGGTCAGTTCCTCCACGCTGGCTGCTGATCGGCATTGCAGTTCTGATAAACATGATCTGGGCCCTGTCATATCCGATTTCCAAGGACATGATCGCCAGCCTCAATCCTCTGGCCCTGTCCTGCTGGAGGATAGTGCTGGCTGCCGCCGTACTACTGCCGTTCATCCGCAGGCAGGAAATCCCTGACAGGATCACGAGCAGGGATGTCTATCTGATGCTGATCATGGGCCTGCTTGGCTGCGGAGCCGCGATCATGCTGCAGTATGCCGGGACAGAGAGGACCACAGCCTCCAATGTCTCGATGCTGGTCGGGCTGGAAACCCCAATGGTGGTTCTGCTTTCAGCAGTCTTTCTGGCCGAACGGCTTTCCATAAGAAGTGTCCTGAGCCTGGTGCTCGCATTCCTCGGCGTAGTGCTGCTTACAGTCGACCCTGCGACCCTCGACCTGTTGGGCAGCCGGAATCTGGCAGGCAATCTGATGGTGCTGGCTTCGATATTCTGCGTCTCCTCATACACAATCACAGGCAAACTGCTGGTGGGACGCTGGGGAGCAACCGCCTCGACAGCCCTGCCCTTCCTGGTTGCTGCCCTCACTTTTGTTCCGGCCTTTGCCTGGTATGATCCGGTAGCCTGGCACAGGGGGCTTTGCCTGAACGGCCGGGAATGGCTGGGCGTGATCTTTCTGTCAGTGATTGTGACAGGCATCGGTTATCTGGCCTGGAACTGGCTGCTGAAATTCATGTCAGCAGGCGAGCTTTCCTTTTATCTATACCTGCAGCCTCTGGCAGGCGCAGGATTTTCGGTCTGGCTGCTGGGCGAGAAACTGACCGGAACTTTTTTCATCGGAGCAGTGCTGATCCTGGGGGCGATTGTCCTGGGCAACAGAACAGCAACTCATCAGACCCCTGTTTCTGCTGCAGAAAATAAAAAGCGGATTTGTCCTTGAGAGTATGATCAGGAATTTCGATTTGACTCAATTAACTAATTATGTGATATTTGAACATATCTGTTTTGAGGGTTTTCTGTGCCGCGCAAGATAAGAGAACTTGTCAGGGATCTTCTGAAGGCTGGTTTTGCTGAACGTGGCGGGAAAGGCAGCCATAGGAACTTCGTGCATCAGAAAATCATCAAACCCATCACAATCTCAGGTTCAGATGGGGATGATGCGAAGCAGTATCAGGAAAAAGCTGTCAGACTGGCTCTGGAGGAGGCATCAAAATGAGTGACGGATTGAGATATGTGAAACTGATCGAATGGTCGGAAGATGACAAATGCTTCATCGGCAGCTGCCCTGAGCTTTTTTATGCGGGATGCCATGGAGATGACCCGCGCATTGTCTTCGACGAACTCTGCCGGATCGTGGATGAAATGGTGGAAATCTATCAGAAAGACGGCAAACCGCTTCCCACTCCATTATCAGGCCGGGAATTCGTGAATGCCATGCAGCAGGTGGCCTGAGAGGCTTTTGCAGAGAAGCATATTTTCCAAATCAATCTCCTGGCTCCAGGAAAATTCTGATGAAATTTGATTCAACACACTCGTTCCCTCGCATCTTCACCATGCTGGTGTTTGCCATGATGGGATATCTTGATTTACAGATTGGCTCACGCATACATGGGTATCGTTCGGGTTATGCTGGATTTCTGATTGACCCGAAGATCGTCACATTTTCTTGGATGATTTTTTTCACAGTGATTGGTTCCATCTATGCGAATGTAGGTTTGAGGCTTGAGCTTACAAATCACTACAGAGCCTATAGGAAACTTGAATACCTGACTTTGTTTTTTGCGATTCTAACAGGCATCTTCTCAGGCTTGCTTTGTATGTACGCCAATGTTGATAGTGAAATAGTTTTTACATTGATATACGCGAATATTTTCTTTTTATCGATTTTTGCCTGGATTTTCAGGCTGATGACTTTTACTCTTCCAAGAATTGAACCTGTGATCCCTGATCATTACTTCTGCAGAAACTGTCTGAAGTATTTTTCTGTATCAAATGATGAATGCCCGATTTGCTACAGCAAATTGTCAAAAGAGGAATTGAAGAGTCTCTGGCGTTTTGAAACAGCAGATTTCCGAATCTGCAAAGTTATACTTTTGATCGTTTTGTTCTTATTGTTTTGTGGTTCTCTGATGCCGTGCATATAGCGTTATAGTTCACCTGAATTTCGGAAAAAGTCGTGGGGTAGCTGCTTTGTACTTTCTGTATTCATCCCCGAACAGTCCCTCAAGCATCCGCTCTTCTTTTGCGATCGCAAAATGAAATACCAGAATCATGACTGCTGAAGACAGCAGAAAAATCCAGGCATTCAGGAGCAGGGACAGGGAAGGCACGATGAAGATCAAAAAGGCGCAGTACATCGGATTTCTGGTCAGGCTGAAAACACCAGTGGTTATAAGCATTCCCTGGGACACGAAACCCATGATTTTGAACACTGAAGCCAGCCAGAAGTATAATCCGATGATCAGCCAGATAATCCCGATTATAGTAAATAACTGGCTGTCAGGCAGGAAATTGTAAGACCGCATGTGCCAGTTTGTGAGCCAGAGCCCGGCGATGATTACAGCAGCACCTGTGGCCAGCAGAAGCGGGCCGATTCCGAAAATGGACATCTTGCGGCAAGGAACATTTTTATCCATGATTACAGCATATCAAAAAAACGCACCGTTTGAAGTCGGTTTCAAAAGTCAGGCGATTTTTATCTTGACTTCCTCAAATTTTTGACGAATAATATAACTAGATAGTTAAACTAAATGGTTAGTTAAAAACGAGACGGTTAAAACTGGAGTGGTGATGAAGACTTCGTCGGAAAAATCACTTGAGAAAATTCTCAAGACAGCGGCACTGGAGTTTTCCAGGAAAGGCTTTGCCGGAGCCCGCATGGACGAGATAGCTGAGAACGCCAAAGTGAACAAGGCGAGCATCTATTATCATGTGGGCGACAAGGAAGCCCTGTATGCGAGGGTGCTTTCGACCTTCATCGGGACTGCGCTGGAGTCGATCATCGAAGCAGTACCTGACCTCAATGATCCTGTGAAAGCCCTGACCACACTGGCCAATGTCCTGGAAGAGCATTTCAGGAAAAACCCGCTGATGCCCAGGATCATGATGAGGGAACTGGCTGACGGCGGTGAACGGCTGCCGGTTCAGATGAAGCAGGATGTGACCAGGCTTGTGGAGCTGGAAGGCAGGATCATCAGGGATGGATTTAAAAAAGGGGTTTTCATGGAGATCAATCCTCTCAATTTCCATTTCATGATGCTGGGCAGCATCATCATGCTGCAGGTGACAGAACAGGTGAGGAAAAGAATTTTCAGTGGCAGTAATTCCGAAAATGTGAAAAAGATATCTCAGGATATACGCAGGACCAGCGAATTCATCGTGAATTCAATATTGAAAGGGAAATCATCATGAAAAAAATCATCCCCATAGCGATCATCGGCCTGGCAGCCCTGTTTTATTTCCTGATACAGGAGAAAAAAGACCTCAGGCCTGTTTTTTCAGGCAACATCGAAGTGACTGAAGTTGATGTGAGCTTCAGGATTCCAGGCCAGATCGTTTCGCTGTCTGTGGAGGAAGGCAACAGCATTGAAATCGGGCAGACCATTGCCAGACTTGATGACTCTGAAATCTCAAAAGAGATCGCAGTCAGAAATGCTGACATCAGGCAGGCTCAGGGCAGGCTTCTGGAGCTGTCCAACGGCTTCCTGACCGGTGAGATCACATCGGCCGAAGAAACTGTGAAAGCTTTGGAATTCAAGCTGAATCAGGCTTCCCAGGATCTCTCGCGCATGAAGAAATTATATGCCAAACAGGGTGTGGCTGAACGTGAATATGAAAATGCCGCTACAGCTTATAAAGTGCTGACAGCCCAGAAAGCGGATGCTGTTTCCAGACTGCAGACCATGAAAAACGGACCGCGGGCAGAGCAGATCGAACAGGCCAGGGCTGCCTGTGAAAAGGCACAGAAAGCGCTGGAACAGACTGAATTGAAGCTGTCATTCACGAAGCTGGCAGCTCCAATCTCGGGAATTGTGGAGAGAAAATTCGTGGAAACAGGCGAGAATGTCAATACCGGATCGCCTGTGGTTTCCCTGCTTGATTTCAGCGACACCTGGGCCAGAGTATACATACCGGAAACAATGCTCGGGAAAGTCAGGCTTGGTCAGGAAATGCTCATTAGATGCGACTCATATCCAGGGAAAGTTTTTCAGGGAACAGTTGCCTACATTTCACCTTCAGCCGAATTCACGCCAAAGAGCATCCAGACCCAGGAAGAGCGGGTCAAGCTTGTGTTCAGGATCAAGGTGAAGATACCGAATCAGGGCCAGGAATTGAAACCAGGCATGCCGGTTGATGTGGAATTTTCTCCTGATAGAAGATGAATGTTCTTAAGATAGAATCTTTGTGCAAGCGCTTTGATGCGACCAGGGCAGTCGAGGATTTCTGTCTGGAATGCGGGACTGGGGAAGTTTTCGGGTTGCTCGGCCCGGACGGAGCAGGGAAGACCACACTGATCAGGATGCTTGCCGGAGTGCTGACGCCCGACAGCGGCGAAGCCTGTATCAGCGGATTCAAACTTTCCAGCGAATGGGAAAAAATCCAGGAACTGGTGGGATATGTCAGCCAGAGATTCGGACTTTACCCTGATCTGAGCGTAGCAGAAAATATCGGCTTTTTTGCCGATATTTTCTCGATTCCCGGATCGGAACAGAGCGGCAAAGTCAGGGAACTGCTGGAACTGACGGACCTGTATCGCTTCAGGGACCGCCTGGCGCGGAATCTGTCTGGAGGCATGAAGCAGAAGCTGTCCCTCTGCTGCGCCCTGATCCATGCGCCACGCCTGCTTTTGCTGGATGAACCGACCAATGGAGTCGATCCTGTTTCACGCCGGGATTTCTGGAATATCATTGTCAGGTTAAAACAGGAAGGTACCACAGTACTTGTGTCAACAGTTTACCTGGACGAGGCAGAACGCTGCGACAGGATTGGCCTGATGCATGAGGGCAGACTGATGGTCTCAGGCAGCGTGGCAGAAATCAGGTCCAGGATGAACTTGATCCTGGAAGTGATTTCACCGGAAACACGCAGATTACGATCTTTGCTTCTGACTGAACTGGATTCGGGAAGCCTTCAATTAAGGGGTGACAGACTATATGTGGTAGCAGGGAATCTTGAACAGACTGGAAAAATAATCGCTGAAATTGCAGAAATGAATCAAATCGCTGTCAGCGGGAGTCGTCAGGTAATCCCGAACCTGGAAAATGTTTTCATTGATTTCATGGAAAAACAGGTTGCAGAACGAAAAGTTTCATAACATCGTTTGTGCACTGCAAGAGGTTGGTAAGTTTGTAAGTTAGTATGTTAGTAAGTTGGGGAAAAATGGTAACTAAAACTGAAACGATTGTGGAAGTAACTGACCTGACTCGGAAATTCGATGATTTCATCGCAGTGGACAGGATTTCGTTGAAAATCGGCAGAGGAGAAGTTTTCGGCTTTCTTGGTCCCAATGGTGCTGGAAAATCTACCACCATCAGGATGCTCTGCGGACTTCTGGTGCCGACATCCGGAGAGGGAACAGTGGCCGGATTCGACATAATCAGTGAATCAGAGAAGATCAAGGAGCGCATCGGCTACATGAGCCAGAAATTTTCGCTGTACGGCGACCTGACAGTAGATGAAAACATCGATTTTTATTCCGGGATTTACAATGTGCCCAGGGAAATCCGAAAAAAAAGGCGGGAATTCGTGCTGGAAATGGCTGGATTGACCGAGCAGCACAATCAGCCGGCCTCGATCCTGCCGGCAGGCTGGAAACAGCGACTGGCATTAGGCTGCGCTGTGCTGCATCAACCTGAAATAATCTTCCTGGACGAACCTACCTCAGGCGTTGATCCGCTTACGCGCAGAAAATTCTGGGATCTGATCTATTCCTTCGCAGATTCGGGAGCTACTGTTTTCGTGACTACTCATTACATGGATGAGGCGGAATTCTGCGCCAGGCTCTGCCTGATTTACAGAGGCAGGATGATCGCTGAAGGCAGTCCTCAGGAACTGAAAAAAGTGCTTTCCGCTTCCAGCACCTTGAAAATTACTAATCCCACGCTTGAGGATGTGTTTGTAACGCTGATCGATGAGGAAAACAGAAAGGCTGCATCATGAAAATCAGGCGCCTCAGGGCTGTGGCCAGGAAGGAGTTTATCCATGTGCTGCGGGACAAACGTTCCCTGGGTCTGTCAATCCTGATTCCTGTGATGCTTCTGTTTCTTTTTGGATACGCTTTATCGCTTGATGTGGACAGGATTCCGCTGGCTGTGATCGACAGAGACGCAAGCTTTCAAAGCCGTGAATTTCTGTCTTCTTTTCAGGGTTCCAGGTATTTTTCCCTGAATTATTATTGCAGCAATTATCGGGAAGTCGAAGAGCTGATCGATGCCCGCAAGGCTCTGGCCGGGATAGTGATACCCCCGGAATTTTCCAGAAAAATCTTTTGCGGAAAAAACCCGGAAATACAAGTGCTGCTTGACGGCAGCGATTCCACGACCGCCGGAATCGCAATGGGTTACTTTAACGCAATATCCATGCAGTACAATGCCGAAGTGCTTAAGAGCAGAATGGAAACTGCGATATCAGCAAGGTTCGTTCTGCCTGTTGACATGCGGCCCAGGGTTCTCTACAATCCTGAACTCAAATCCAGGAATTTCATCGTGCCTGGTCTGATCGCGCTGATCATGATGGTGATCGCTGCGCTTCTGACATCCCAGACCGTTTCCAGGGAATGGGAAAACGGAAATCTGGAGCTTCTGAAGCCTTCTCCGCTCCTGCCGTCTGAGATGATCCTGGGAAAGCTGATTCCCTATTTTGTGATCGGCATGACTGACGTGGCAATCTCAATTTTCATCGGGATTGAAGTCTTTGATGTTCCTTTCAGGGGCAGCCTGACACTGCTTTTCGCTTTATCATCGCTTTTTCTGCTCTCTGCGCTCAGCATGGGAATTTTTATTTCAGTGGCTGCTAAAAGCCAGCTCGTTTCAGCTCAGTTTGCCCTGGTTACCACATTTCTTCCTGCTTTCCTGCTGTCTGGTTTTATCTTTGACATCAATAACATGCCCGCAGTGGTAAGACTTCTGTCAAGAATTGCGGTGCCTGCCCGCTATTTCGTGACCATCATCAAAGCGATTTATCTGAAAGGCAACGGCTTTTCTTTCTTTGCGGCTGAAGTGATTTCTCTTTTTGTGTTCGCGATTGTGATGCTGATCGTGGCTGAGCGTAAGCTGAAAAATATTTTCAGGTGAAATGATGTTTGAACGACTGCTGGCAATGCTGAAAAAAGAGTTCCTGCAGCTCTTCAGAGACCCCAGGATGCGGGCTGTAGCGATTTTTGTTCCTGTGCTGCAGACCATGATTTTCGGCTATGCCGTGAACACGGATGTCAGGCACATAGTGACTGCTTTTGAAGATCAGGATAACAGTTCCGCTTCTCGCGCGGTTTTAGCCGGATTTCAGGGCTCCAGTTATTTTTCGCTGGACTATTTTACCCGGAATCCTCTGGAAACAACCAGATTGCTTGATGAAGGCAAAATCAGGCTGGCGATTCGTATCCGCAAGGGATTCGCGGAAATGGCAGGAACAGGAAAAAGTGCGGACCTGCAGCTTCTGATTGACGGGACTGACTCCAATTCCGCTGCGCTGATCCTGAACTATTCGCAGCAGGTG
Source organism: Candidatus Wallbacteria bacterium (assembly GCA_028687545.1). Taxonomy (NCBI): domain Bacteria; phylum Candidatus Walliibacteriota; species Candidatus Wallbacteria bacterium. Next base: position 657 of record JAQTZZ010000008.1, on the reverse strand, counting down.
ATAGCTCAACTGAATCACGAACTTCTGGCTGAACGGGTTAAATCCGCAGGCATCGACAAGGAAATACCGTCGATTCAGGTTCAGTCACGCGTCTGGTTCAATCAGACTCTGGAGAGCCGTAACTTTTATATTCCTGGTGTACTGGGGCTGATGCTGACTGTGATTACACTTCTGCTTTCTTCCATGTCGATCGTGCGGGAAAAGGAAGTCGGTACTATCGAGCAGCTGATCGTCACACCGATCAGAAAAAGCGAGCTGATTCTGGGGAAAACGATTCCCTATGCGCTGGTTGGATTTCTGGATGTAACGCTGATTCTGCTGCTAGCTGTAAAATGGTTTCACATACCATTCATGGGCAGCCTGATTTTGCTGTATTCGGCTACAGGCCTGTTCCTGATGAGTTCTCTCGGTGTCGGGCTTCTGATTTCTACTGTCAGCAGCACGCAGCAGCAGGCCATGATGAGCTGTTTTTTCCTGATTTTCCCCACAATTCTGCTCTCAGGATTCGCTTTTCCGATCGAGAACATGCCGGAGTTCGCCCAGTATCTGACTGTTGTCAATCCTCTGCGCTATTTCGTTGTGATCATCAGGGGAGTTTTCCTGAAAGGCATCGGTTTCAATGTTCTTACCCATGAGTTTGCCGCTCTTGCCGTAATC